>NZ_JBVVQV010000027.1:0-92077 GCF_055811235.1 Mesorhizobium sp. WSM4810
TCCCAACTTGCCCAGGGAATGCCATGTAGTTCCCGAAGGGCGGTCTTCGAATAGGGCGTCCGAATGCGCAGATCGTCAGCAACCTCGAGATAGGGGCTGGAGATCGGGTCGAACGCATAGGCGTCACGTCCCTTGCTATCGGCGTGAATCGCCAGCAACTCGGCCTCACGCGCCAGCCAACGATCGATCCGTCGGGCTGCCGTCTTGCCTGGTACAAACCAGCTCCTGCGCTCGTCGCTCCACCTCGCTCGAGGAAATGCCTCCCGAAATCGTTCGACAGTCATTCGGTCATAAGGAAAATTCGCCAAGGCACCGGGCGTGTCTTGTTTCTGCAGCGCAGGCTGAATCTTGGATTCCTCCACGGTCGTGCCGTCAATAGTATTGGATTCGCAGAGAAACGCCCCGCCGGGCCTAATGGTTCACTCGCGAGTCACAACGCGAGTGGCCGAGCTGTCGCCCGGCAGCGGGCAAGCATTCATTTACCTTCCTTCGACGGAGTTAAGGCAAAAGTCTCGAAAACTCCCGCACCTGGAAATGTACACGCCTACATTGCTAGACGGTACGCCTTCGTTCCGACAAAACTGCGAATCGCGGGGCCACTGGCAATCCGCAGGTCGGCGGGTTCAGGCAATGCTCATTGAAAGATGAGCCGCCGACTTTCCTTTTGGCTGTAAAGCTCCGCGGGTAGTCGCTCTCAGTTGTCGTCTCAAATTAATCGGCGGGGAGTGGCGACGCGGATGGCTGTAACACACTACCATTTGGACGCACCAACATTGTCGGCGCCTCGCTTTTGTGTCGGAAAAGAAGACTTGCCTTTGGGTGATCACCTGTCATGACCAGGGAAGAAGCAGAACAGGGTGTTCGCTACTTTTGCACAAAATGGAGCTGAAGAGCGCGGGCTTCCTCATCAACCAGAGGACCCAAGATTTTCCAATTTCTTTTCTTGGCTTGAGCAGAAGTCGCCCGGCCACTTGAAATTCCGAAGCAGTACTTCGGAGTTGCCGTAGCCCTGGAACGAGAACCGTGCAGCCACATCCTACGCGGCCGCAGGCCTGCTGCTTCGATGGGGACATGCTGGTCAGCAAATTCCCGCCTATAAAAGCAAGTTCGCAGAAGCTTGCCGCCCCAAAATGTTACGCACGTTAGAGACCTGCCATTGGCCGTTGCGCGCTGTTCGAACGCCGCGGTTGTTCAGGGCGATTGCCAGGCCACGCAGGCTGGTGATGCCCGACCGCTGAATGGAAGCGATGATCGGCAGCACGGTCTGGGCAAACCGGTCGGCTTCTTCGATCGACATCTTCCGACCCTTCGCTGCAGCTTCGGCGGTGTTGGTCGGATTGCCGAGCTTCATTCCAGTGGTCTTGCGGGAGGCGAGGCGGCTTTGGTCCGTTCAGAGATCAGCCGCCGCTCTTTCTCGGCGAGCGCGGCGTAGAGGTGCAACATGAACGGATCGGCATCGGCGCCAAATTCCGCAACTATGAAGGGAATGAACCATCAGGCCAGCAGTAAAGGCGACGTCACGCGAGAGTCGGTCTAGCTTCGCCACAACGACTGGGCATTTGAGCTGCCGGGCAAGGGCGAGGGCAGCAGTCAGATGCGGACGTCGATCAAGAGCATCTGCTCTCTTTCCGGTTTCGACCTCGGTGGGCTCCTGGAGGATGATCATCCGCTCGGCCTCGGCAAAGCGTGCGACCGCGGCACGCTGGGCCTCGATGCCCAAGCCTGAACGTCCTTGCCGCTGTGTGGAAACCCGATAATAGGCGACTGCGGTCGGCATGTTGCTATTCCCCGGGTGTGCAAACTGCAAACCACCGTTTGCAGTGTGCTCACAGGCGAATGAGAAGCAACTTCTAAGTGGTTGATTATGCAATTCTTCCTATCACCGGCGAGCGTAGCATGGCGCACCAGCCGGTTTTCTCCATCAGACGCACTCCCGACTAGGCGACCGGGATGAGAAGCCATCACAAGCGTTCTACGACGCAAATTGACCCAAGTCGGCCATTCCGGGAGGCAAGCTCGAGTGTCTCGAAACTGCGGAAATGGACTTAGGCTAAGGCTAGGCCATGCGCCGCTTCGCCACCCACCGATTCGTTGAGGCTGCGTTCAACGACGGTCCTCACATTGCAAACGACTTGCCGGGGGTACACGAACAATCGGGCTCACATGGGCATCCACACCGAGGGACTGCCTGCGGCGTTCAGTAGAATTGTTGGATGAACGCGGGTTCCCCTGAAGCCCCGCTTATAAAAGAGTAGTGGATTGCCGCGCGAGAACGTTGCGCACGTTCGACACCTGCCATTGGCCATTGCGAGCTGTGCGAACGCCGCGGTTGTTTAGAGCGATTGCCAGTCAACGTAGGCTGGTGCCGCCCACACCCCGTGCCTGGTGAACGACTGAAAGCCCGCCGTGCCGAAAGGTGCGGCGGGTTTTGTCCTCCGTCCGGGAACTCTGGCCAAGCCAACACGTTTGGATCGCGCAGCACTGGTCCCCGTGCTGAGAGATCGGCCTTTCCCGCGCCTATGCGCAGGAGGACCTTAAAGACGAAGACATTTTCCGGGTTGCTCCCTCAATCTGGAATACATGGAGGCCGAATATACCTGCGCGGCTCCACCGGGAAAGGAATCGACGATTCCGATGCCGGTCCGGAGGGATTGTAGGCCGGGTGATCGGCCGAAAGTGTCCTTGCGAGAGGCGAGGGCGGCCTTGGTCCGTTCCAGAGATCAGCCGCCGCTCTTTCTCGGCGAACGTGGAGCCTAAACGGGTCAGCATTTGTGCCAAGTTCGGCTACTTTGAGACGAGCGGGGACGACCATCTGCTTTCGACTGCGGTTAATCGGCGGCGGAAGGACTGGGGCTATGGAACCCTGAACAGGCGCATGTTGTTGATGGTCATTGCCGGCCCCCTATCTGGACCCGCAAAATCCAAACAGAAGGAATAACGAGTGTTGGCCAGTCAACGAGGAAGGCGCGTCCGCGCTGAGATTGCTCTTGCCCAGAACCTGATGCTCGCGCCCTGGGTTGTGGGGTTGCGGTTGCCGATCCTTGCTGCCGAGGCAACCCGTTCGCTGGTTTCAGGTCGGCCGGAAACCGTCAAGGCGGTGAGCGAAAAAGTTTCGGCCCTTGCGCAGGGGATTCTTGCGGCACAGGTGGCTTGGACGCGGGGCGCATTGACATTGCCGCTCGCCATCGCCGACGCGTCATCGCCGCTGGCCGATATCGGGCGATCAATGGCCCTTGCTGCTCTGGAGCCTGCGGGGCGGCAGGTTCGCCTAAATCACCGCCGCCTTTCCAGGCGCCGCAAACGGTGAAGCCGCAAGAGGCGAAAACACCCGCAGCAAGGCTGCAACTGCGGCAGTCCATCGATTTAATGTGCGATGGCAGTGTAAAACTTGGCGGAATTTCAATGAAAACCTCTTCCGGGGCGGCGGCGCAGAAAATTTTCTACCACCGTATACCCTGGCGGTCGCAATCACCTGACAGACGCGAAAAGAACGCGCCGTCGGCGGATTGACACTTCAGTCGGGATACAGCTCTTTGCCGTTAACGGAGGTGTCGGGAACTGAGCTTCGGTTCGGCGGTTAAAAGAGGGAGAGTTACGGAGGTTAAGGTGAACGGCCTGCTGAAGACTGGACTTTCGACAGGCGCGACCGGCACGGTCGCAAGTGTTGTGACGGCGGCGTTCCTCGTCCTTCTGGCCAAAGCCGAAGGAAAGTCGGCGCTGCAGCCGACCAACGCCACCAGCCACTGGCTCCACGGCGACAAGGCTGGTGCGGTTAGGAAGGCCGACCTCGCGCACACGGCGGTCGGCTTCGGCACCCATCATGCTTCGGCCATATTCTGGGCCGCTCCTTTCGAGGCTTGGCTCGCCAGAAATCCTCCGCGGTCGCCGCTACTGATGCTGCGCGATGCCTCCGCGGTAGCCGCGATCGCTGCGGCTGTGGACTATCTCGTTGTGCCGAAGCGGCTGACCCCGGGCTGGGAGACAGTGCTTTCTAAGCGCTCCATCGCAGCTGCGTATGTAGCGCTCGCTCTGGGTTTGGCTGCCGGCGGACTAGTCGCGCAGGAGATGCGAAAAGGCGAGGTACGGCCATAGCGCCGGGCATTTCGTGGCCATTGAACTGCTCGCAAGAACTGTTCGAGGCGCGCGCCAATGCGGACCGAAGTTGCACTGCGACAACTGTGACGGTGACGCCAGCTGCCCATATGGCCCGAGCAGCGCGAGCGTAACCGTGTCTGGGGTAAAGCCGTCGAAGGCTGTGACGCTGATTCACAAACCGGGGCTCGCCGCGCTGGTGGCAGATCCTCGTTGCGACGGCTTTCGCCTTGGCGGTGCAGCGACGACTCGGCGAAGGGAAACGTCCCTCCCGGGCGTGACGGGCGGAGCCGGTCTATACGTGGCCGGCCCAGTGCCGCGGCTATGCGAAGCTGAGGCCGTCTGTGATCTCATTATAGTCCAAAAAGAGGCGGTTGCAGGGGCGCGAAGCGGAGTCCAGAGCCCTACGGCCCGCTTTTCGCGTCATTGACTGCTAGGGCCGCGATGACCAGCGCAAGATCACTTCCTCCGGCCAGGACGGCAACTTGCGCCTCTTCTCCAGTCCTAGCCCGTTTCAGCGCCTTCTCTATGGCGTTCTCGACGTTGCCGATCTCGTCTTCTCGTACCGCGTGGCCGTAGCCTGCCGCTTCGGCATCTTGCTCGAACTGCTGAGCCAAGACGGCAATGCTCACGCCGCTTTCGGCAGGAAGATTGCCGACGTTCTCCTGTAGCCAGTTTAGGGCTCATGCGCATCTCCTTCGGGAGATGAACGCCTCCGGCCCGAGGCGACGGCTTTACTCCCCTTCAGCACGTCCAGGCACCGCTTAATTTGAAGCGCGCTGCTGCACGACCATCTGTCGACGATCGAGGGTGGAGAGAGATTCGCGCCGGCAAAAAGTTGGCCGCCTTACAGGGGGGCTGCCAGGCGCCGAGACCGCTATCTACTTTGTTTGAGCAGTTCCAAGGAACCAACGGGTTTTCCCGCAGTTTTGTCAGTCAATGGAGGAAATTATGAACAACCAAAACATGGAACGGGATTCCGCGCCCAAGACACCAGATGACAGTGCAAAGAAGGACGTTGGGACAACGGTGAGCGGCGCGTTCTCCAAGGCATCCGATTTGGCTCAAGAGGCAGCCGATACGGTCAAGCAGTCGGCCGCGGATGGTGCGTCAACGGTTGCCAGCCAAGTAAAGGAAATGCTGGATCGTCAGGTCGGCAGCGGTGCCGAGGTGATGGGTCAGCTCGCAAGTTCGACAAAACGGGCTGCCGAGGACCTCGACGAAAGCGCACCGCTAGTCGCCGGTGTCGTCCGTACGTTCGCGAACCGAATCGACGGGTACGCAGACGATCTGCGGGACCAGTCGGTCGATCAGCTGGTCCGCGCCGCCTCCGATTTGACAAGGCGTCAGCCGGCATTGGTGTTCGGACTTGCCGCCCTTGCGGGTTTTTTGACATTTCGAACGCTGAAGAGCGCACCTCCGGCGTCGCCGCTTTCGAACGAGCCTATGCACGAACGTAACCGGCAAGGAGCGAACGAATTCCATGGCACATGAGCAGCTCAAGAATTCCACGCTTCCTCGCGCACTGTCCGACGTCGTTGCCGACCTTGCCGATCTTGTTCAGAAGGAGCTGCGACTGGCGCGCGCGGAGTTGTCTGAAAATCTCTTTGCCAAATTTCGGGCGGGTATTTGGATGTCCACGGCTGGCGTGCTGGGGCTGATCGCGGCATTTTTGGCAGTGCAGGCGCTTGTCTTCGGGATAGCCAGCCTTGGGATCGCAGTGCACTGGTCCTGCCTGATTGTTGCCGCCATCACGGCCGGGGCTGGAGCGCTCGCCTATTACAAGGGCCGCATGGACGCACACAAAGAGATAACGCCGACCCGTTCCATCCATCAGATCAAGCAGGACATCTCGACAACCAAGGAGCATCTGTCATGAGCCGCGAATCACGTACGGCCAATCTCGGAACGGCGGAATGGTTCATCGGCGCCGCCAAAAACAACCCGGAAGGTCTTCTCCTCGTTGCGGCCGGCTGCGCATTGTTGATGCGCCGCGGCGGGTCATCGGCCATCAGTAGCTTCGGGCATGCTGAGGAATCCCGCGGAAACAATGGCCACCGAAAGGCTCAGTCAAGGTCTTCGAGCACGCGCCCCGATGGACACGAGGCGGAAACCAGAGAAGGCGGCCCAGCGGCGGTAGAGGCAGCACGTGAATATGTTTCCGAGATCGGCGAGAAGGTGGCGGCAACCGCAAGTTCCTACGCATCCTCGGCATCGACGTATGCGGACGAGGCGCGGCGCAACGTCTCCCAGACATCGGAACAATTCGCCCGGCGGGCCCAATCCACGCTCCAGGATACGATGAACCGTGTGACGCAAGAGCAGCCACTGACGCTGGCGCTGCTCGGTTTTGCCGCCGGGGCGGCTGTTGCAGCTGCCTTCCGGACCACCGAAATTGAGAACCGGACCCTTGGCCCAGCCGCAGAGCAGCTGACGGACACCGCAGAAAGGGCTGGCGAACGGCTAAAGGAATCGACAGAGGAGGCGGGCAAACGTCTCAGGAGGGCAGCCGAGGAGCGCGGCCTTAATGCCGATGGCCTCAAGGAGGTTGCGAGCGACGTGGCTGGTGCGTTCGGCAGCGCCTTGTCGGGCGAGCAGCCAACCGAGTCCGCGCAGGCGCCATCCGCGAGTTCGGGTGGATCGCGCGCTCAATCGGCTCAGCGCGGCATGCCCCAATCGGGCGGCATGGGCCGCTCGCAAGATAAATCGGCCAAATCGGACCAATCGCCACAATCGGATGCCTCTCGGCCGAGCAAATCCGGACGGTCTAGCGGCAAGCGAGGCTCATAATGGGTGAGGCAAGTCTCCGCCAGCTCGAACATGATGTGGAGGCAGCCCGGGCTAGGCTCGCCGAACATCTGTCGACGCTGCGATCGCCAAATACATTGTCCGAGTTTACCGACGAGCTGAAGCAAGAGGCGCTCGAGGCAAAGGACGCGCTGGTCGAAAAAGCAAGATCGACCGCGCAGTCGACGGCGCAGGGGATCGTCGATGATCTCAAGGCAAAGGCGGCAGCCAACCCGAGCGCCGCATTGGTGATTGGGGCTGGTCTCGCTTGGCGTCTCCTGCACCGTCCGCCGATTGCAACTGCTTTGATCGGAGCGGGACTATTTAGCCTGTTGCGGACACCTTCAATACCAGACATGGGCGAGCAAGTTGATCATTTCTCCTACGCCACAGAGCGCTTGAAGGAGCAAGCCGGCGAGCTGGCGGAGAAGGTCGGCGAACTGGGCGCCGAGACGGCGGAAGCAGTGAAGGAGCAAACAACTGAGCTGGCCGGCGCCGTCAAAGAGAGAGTGCGGGATTGGAGCGCCGGGACGCCGAACATGATTGACGATATGCGGCAGACCTCCGGCGAGGCGGCCCAGCGAGTAGCCGCCACAGCCGGCCGGGCATCATCGGCTGTTCAGGGCGTCATGAGCGATCAGGAGACTCGAGACAAACTCCTGCTGGGCGCCGCAGGAGTAGCCATAGCGGCCGCTATGGCTCTTGCGTATCAGCGACGGGAAGAGGAGAGGACGGCGAACGATTAATACGGAAAGCGGAGCGAACTCGAACAGCAGCCACTGAAGGCTCGCGCACGAGCGACAGTCGTGGGAGACGCCGGTCTGGTAAAGATATCGCGCAGGAGCGTGTTGCTGGCCGCCGCCGCGGGACAAGCATTTTCCACGGTGCAAACTGTTTCCGCCGAGGACGTGGGGACGATGAACAAGGTTGTGCTCCTAGGCGATTCGGTGTTCGACAACAGCGCCTATGTCGCCGATGGAGCAGATCTAGTGGCCCACGTTTTGCGTCAGCTCCCGATCGGCTGGTCGGCCAAGCTGCTTGCCGTTGACGGCAGCGTCATGACGGATGTGGGCCGGCAACTGAACCGCCTGCCAGCTGACGCCACTCATCTGGTGGTAAGCGTGGGAGGGAACGACGCGCTCGGCGTCTCCTCCGTTTTGAACGCTCCGTCGCGGTCCGTTGCCGACACTCTGCTGAGGCTCGCCGAAATTAGAGAGCAGTTTTGCTTGGAGTATATGTCGACGCTGGATGCCGTCCTGGCTGTAGGGCTGCCGACCGCGATTTGCTCGATCTATGATGTCCGGTATGCCGACCCCGACCAGAGACGCATTGCGGTAACGGCCCTGTCGATCCTCAACGATTGCATCACACGAGCAGCCGCCGTGCGCGGCATTCCGCTGATCGACCTTCGCATTGTCTGCGGCGAGGACGCCGACTTTGTCAACGCCATCGAGCCTTCAGAACAGGGCGGCAAAAAGATTGCCGCGGCGATCGTGTCGTTCCTTGCCAAGCACGAATTCCGAAGCGGGCGTGCCGAACTGATTGTTCGGTAGCAGCGCTGGCAGTTGCCATTCATGGTCGATCGGGCCTTCCTCAGCGTTGCGGAGGACGAGCAGCCGCTGAGCGGGCGTTTGTGGCCCTCCCAAGCGCGGACTTGTTCTCCCCCATCATCGCATCAGATTTGGTCAATGAGAAGCGGTCCTAGCCAAGTGACCGGCGCGAACAAAACAGTTTTTGATCCAGTTCTCTTGCCCTGGTGACGCGCCTTCGTGTTCGGAGAACGAAATTCGCATGGTGCCTCACCAGGATACGAAGCCAGGCGCCGAGCACTCACCACCTTCAATCCTCGACCGTACGAAAGACGCTCAGCGGCCGGATCGCCCGGCCCTTCCTCAGCGGCCGGATCGCCCCGCCCTTCCTCAGCGGGAAGGCTCTGGCGCCGCCAAGCGTCTAAGACCCCGAAATCGCCTGGATAAATGAGGAGAGCCAATGATTAGACGGCTCCAGTCGGGAACAAAGTCGAATACCCATGATTTTGTATGTTGCCCAGAGTGGCAGGACCGATAGCTATCCAACTGGTGTTCCATGGATTCTCCAACGTTGCCTCCGCCACCTCCGACTGAACTCAGCCAAGCACTGAAACGCAATATCCATGCGATTGAAGAGCGCCGGGCGAAGGAAGCAAGCGAGGCAACTTTGGAAGAGAAAATCGCTGAGGCGATTACTTCTTTTACGGGCAGTATGCGTTTCGTGTACCTTCACTTGGCCGTGTATGGCGGCTGGATCGTCTCGAACTTGGGCTGGATACCGATCACTCCGCCATTTGATCCGACATTCGTGATATTGGCCATGGTAGCTTCCGTCGAGGCCATATTCCTCTCGACCTTTGTACTGATCAGCCAAAACCGGATGTCAGCTGCCGCAGACAAACGGGCGGATCTGGATCTTCAGGTGAGCCTGCTGACGGAGCACGAACTCACAAAGCTTACTGAACTTGTCGATTCGATAACGGATCGGTTGAATGTAAAACCAGCCTTAAACGATGTAGAAGTCGGCGAGATTAAGAAGGACCTTGCGCCAGAAGCAGTGCTGGACGAGATCGAATCGAAGCAGCGGGAGACTGCGGAGAAGCTGGACCAGCGCTGAATCGACACAACGCCCTAGTGCCGTAATTTCTAAGTTCGGTTGTTTTGATTTCGGGCATCGGTCGAAATTCGAAGTCAAAACGGCAGTCGAAATCAAACCGTCGGCAATGCCGCACTACAGGAGCTTCATTATCTTCGTAGGTGGTCACGAAGGTCACTGATGTGTCCAGTTTTCCCTCTAGCTCATGGATGGAGGTTTCCTTCCAGCGCGCCCTGGTCTTCAGCCAGAAGATTGCTGGAGTGACGGCCTCACGTCCTTCGCCGGTCGCCTTGCGGTAGAGGCTTTCGGCGACCCGTGCGTTGGCCTTGATGGCGCCGCTCTCGAGCTCATGGGCGTAGGTCGCCTTGAGGTCCTGCTCGTCTGTGGCGAGCACGCAGGCGATATCGGCCGCGCTAAGCCCGAAGCCGGCAAGCGCCTCCACCCTGGAGCTCAGTGGCCGGTTTTCCAGAGGAGCTTCGATATCGGGGCTCATTTGGCTCGAAGACCGTCCAATCCGAGGCGCGTAGACCAGCTGCCCTAGCGATATCCGCTGATCAAGATGATAGATCGCGTTAGCCTCGCCTGATCAAACTCAAGTACTTCTGCTCGCCCCATCACCGTGAGAGCGCCCTCCAACCGATCATCGCACGCTGGAAGTACGAGGTAGGCTTCGTGGACGGCGAGCCTGCGGAGGCTCGGCTCGTCAAGCTGGAAACCCTGCTACACCCACTCGCCGCCTCGCATGAGCTGGCGCTCATTGCCGAGATGCTCGGCGTGCCGGGTGGCGAGCGGTACCCGCCACTGGCTCTCAGCCCGGAGCGCAAGAAGGAGCAGACCTTCGGGGCAATGCTTGACATCCTCGATGAACGGGCCCGCCGATCGCCCGTGCTGATGCTGTTCGAGGACGTGCATTGGGCCGATCCAAGCGGTCTCAATGATGGCTTTGGCTAGCGCTTCGCCCGGCGGGTTATCGCGGACAGGGACATGTCGGCGAGGCCGGCGCTTCGTCCTTGGTCGTCAACATGCCGTGCCCGCGCCGATTGTCGCCGAACCGCTAGACCACGTAGGTGATGGCTGGCGGTCTGGGCGCGCCGAGGGCTAACATTCTATTTGGCGGCGCGAAGTTGGAAACTGGTCACGCCGGCTGCAACGTTCAGGCCAGTCTGCACCTGGACACTGAGTGGCTGCAACGTATAGGTCCTGTTGGATCCTCCAACCAGAAGATTGGCACCGGCACCCACGACGACCGTCGCTTCTGCGCCGACGCCGTTGTAGTTGCCGGCCAGCACGCCGGGCGCATAGACGTTACCGGTTGGCGCAAGCACCCGCCACCGCAGCACTGCCCTCGGCGTCGGACCGACGTCCAGCCCCAACTTCCTAATGACCCCTATGTATGTTTCGGGTGCGACCTTCGGGTTGGCCGACGTGAAGGTGCAACTCAGAGCTTTTTTCGAGCCGATGATGTAGCGAGTGCCAGCTGCGACAACGCAGTCGAGCACACCGAACGTCGTGTTGGCCTCTTGAGCCGCGTTGGGCACAATGGACGCGGCGATCGCGACAAGAGTGATGGCTGCGAGACATTTACGCATTGTGGTTGCTCCTTGTGAGGTGGTCGAGACTTCACTGGAGGCGTGTGCGCTACCTTCAGCATACTACACAAAAGAAGATTACCCGGCACTTTGTTCCGGAACCTGTTGGCCTCTGGCAATTGGGGCAGGTGGCGTCTCGCCCGAGGGCATCACCGCATGGATCTCGGCCAATGGCGCCGGCCAGCTGATTGAGTTTACTTTATGTGGCGTCAGGAAGGTGACTACGGTATCATGATACCACCATGTCCAACGCCAAACTGAACATAAGGCACGAGCGTTTCTGCCTTGGCCTCGCCGAGGGCCTCCCCCAATCTCGAGCCTATATCGAGGCTGGCTAGCGGGCGCGCGTGAGTGTGCGAGCAACTCTGGCAGCGAAGGTCCGGAATGGGGCCGGCTCAAGACCTTGGCGACGCCATCCGGGAAAGTCCGCAAGTCGCGCTACTTGCTCGTTCTGGTCTGCCGTGAAGAGCGGGGCAGAGACGTCGCGCGAACAGACATTGGATCAGAAGCCGGCTCACGGGAAATCGAAATGCTGCCATTCCACGCATCGATGGACCCGACATTGACCCTCAAGCGTCTGGACATAGGAGGCGACGGGCACGGCGGGCCGGTTGCACTCATTGCCGAACCGGCGGACATAGCGGTCATAGGTGTTGCGGCCGGTGGTCAGCACCACCGCGCGCCGGCTCTGGATCAGCTGCTGCGTCTGTTCGCAAGTCATGGTGCGCGCATCCGGCCGGGCGTAAGCCATGCTTGTGGCGGCGAACAGGATCGCCGCGGCTGTGGATACGATTGGGCGAGCTGGCATGGCACATCCTCACAAGGGTCGTTCTAACGCGCACCGTCGCCCGTGGTTCCGCACCTTCACTCGAAGCCGCATCTCAAGCAAGGGGCTGTTACTGCAACGGCAAAGTGGTTGAAGCGTTCCAGAGGAGCAGCGTGTGCTTTTGGGAGTCTATGCAGCCCGCCTTACCGATGTACGGCGGGCTTTTTTGTTGTCTGGGGGGAACACGATCTGGCGACAATGGTTCGGTGCGGCAACAAAGCGCCGTACCGTCAGATCGAGGACAGGGAATGCGGGAAAGGCAAGGCTCAACCGATAAAGAAAGACACGACCGACAGGAGCGCACGTCGGATGCTGCGCGGGCATTAATAGACATTGAGCGCGTCGCACGAGATGCAAAGACGGCTCGGCTGCGGGAGCAACGACTTAAAGCCGAGACTGCTCTCCCCGCTGCATCGGCACCGAAACCGAAGCGGAATTGGAAGACCAAGAAGTCGTAGTAGGCACGCTGCACCTGGCGCCCAAGTATCAGCCGCGGTCCTTGGCGATGAGTTGCGCCAAGCGGTTCTGGTGGCAACGCCGGAAACGCCGTTTTGTTGCTGCAGCCCTGCGGAATCACGTTCTAGAGAGCCGGCGCATTCTCGCTCGATCCCAATATCTTTTGCGCCTCATACATCAAAGGGAAAGTTCCGCCGCAGATGCCGGCGACGAGGCTGAGGCCATCGCCGCAACCTCGGCGATGGCGCAAGCTTCGGTATCAACAAGCAGTAGCCCGCACACCCAGCATGCCCGCTGCCTCACGGTGGCTGGCTTTTTGTTACCCTAATTGTTACCCAGTGGTTTTCTGTCGCTAAGGATTCGAAGAATTAATTGACGTTAACTTATTGATGTTGTTGGTGCCCCCGGACGGAATCGAACCGCCGACCTTCGGTTTACAAAACCGCTGCTCTACCAGCTGAGCTACAAGGGCACGGCGCTCCGGTTAGCATATTTGGTGCGCCAGTAAAGACAAAACTCCGTTTTGAGTGCGCTGGGGCAGCCGCGCGGGCATCCTGAAAACGGCCAATTGGCTTCCTATATCGTTCTAAGGTGCAATCGCATGGGCGAGGGTGTCGCATGATCAGACTTGTCGTCATTGCCCTGATCGTCGTCGTGGCCTGGTTTCTCCTGGTGAAGCTCATCAAGGTTTTGAAGAGAGCCAATGTCGACTGGACCGGCGTCACCACCATCATCGGCTTCATCGCGCTCGCCTTCTGGCTGCGTCATATCACCGGCATGGGCTGAGGCCTCCCGCCGCCGGACTGTCGATCGGCGCTCTCGCCGGTCGTAATTTGCGCGCCTGGCGCAAACCTGTTCAGTTCGGCCGCTTTTGCGCTTTTGAAAAAATCCAAAAAAACCGTCGAACCTTTTTCCTTGCTGCAACGACTGATGGTCAAGAGGCGGGATGGATCGCCTCTCAGACAACGCAGCAAGGAGATCGTCATGTTGAAGCGCGCCATCGTTTCCGGCCTCATCGCCACCACTGTCGCCGCCGCCATGCTGGCCGGCACCGTTCAGCCTTCGGCCGCCCATCACAAGCACCATCACAACAAGCACCTTGGCATCGGTATCGCCGCCGGCGTCGGTGGCTTCCTGCTCGGCACCGCGCTCGCCCAGCCGCGCACCGTCTACATCCAGGAAAATGGCGGCTCATGGCACGTCCGGCGCTGCCTTAACCGCTATCAGAGCTACGATCCGTACTCCGACACCTATGTCGGCTACGACGGCTATCGTCACCGCTGCCGGCTTTGAGGGGAGGTGAACCGTTTCAGGCAAGGGAAAAGGGGCACCCACTGCCCTTTTTCAGCTGTCTGGGTTGCAAAATTGAACCCGGCACCGCGACCGGTTCCAGCGAGGGATGTACAGGGATTTTTCGACAGCTTAGTCTGGCGGTGAAGGCACCAGAGGGAGAGGGACGCTTGGACGAGCACGAACCCAAGGAAGAGCAGATTGAGACGGATTTCCGCAACGGCACGATCACCACCGTCGGCATTCTACTGGCTTTCTCGCTGGGCTTCATCACGCATTGGGCCGCCAACCCGCTCCCTTGGGAAATCTATCACCTGGCAGCCGTCGTGCCGATTTTGATAGGCATTGCCTTGCAGATACGAGCGCTGCGGTTGCTGCTCGACACAACGTCTCTACAGCGACGCGTCTATGAACGCGCCACCCGCATCTTCATCGCCGGCCTGATCTTCACCGCCTGCGGAGTTGGGCTGGCGATGCTGCTTGATTTCTACGACCTATCGACCAAGAGCGCGGTGCCCGGGGCCTAGCTCATCCTGACAGATGTCGCACCATTCGGCGCCGGTCAGCGCTGCCATGCGCTCGACGCCTATTTTCACCGCTGCATTGGTTGCGCCGGCCGCTGGCACGACCTGATCGTAGGCGCGCAGCGATACGTCGCAATAGACCGGCAACGGCGAGGCGAGGCCGAAGGGGCAGACGCCGCCAATCGGATGGCCAGTGATTTCGGCCACCTGCTCGGCATCGAGCATGCGCGGCTTGCCGCCGAATGCATCGCGCGATTTGCGATTGTCGATGCGCGCGTCGCCGCGGGCGACGACCAGCATGGCCCGGTCACCGACGCGCAGGCAGATGGTCTTGGCGATCTGCCCCGGCTCGACGCCGTGCGCCTCGGCCGCGAGCGCGACAGTCGCCGAGCTTGTCGGCGTTTCGATCACCTCGATGTCGCGGGCATACTCGGCGAAGAAGGCTTTGACGGATTGGAGGCTCATGCGTCTTTCGGGCGTCGGCTGGCGGAAGGTGGACGCAAACTTGGCCGTAGCCGGGCGGCTGTCAAGGTGAGCGCGCAGCGCCAATCTCGAAGAGTGGACCCGGTTCGGCGGCGCGGCTTGGTGAAGAAGGGGGCGGCAGACCACCAATCATCCTGGTTATTTCCGCTGCCGCATCGCGCACCAGCGGGCCGATCTCGGCCAGCCGCTGCGGCGTGACCCGCACTGTCGGTCCCGAAACCGACACGCCGCCGATCGGCTCGCCGAACTCGTTGAAGATGGCGGCGGCAACGCAGCGCATGCCGGGGTGCCGTTCCTCGTCGTCGACCGACCAGCCGCGCAGCTTGATCGTCACCAGATCATGGGCCAGCGCCGAGATGTCGGAAAGCGTCTTTTCGGTGAAGCGCTCCAGCCCGGTCCGGCGCAGGACGGCGCCGACGCGCTGCGGCTCGAGATGCGCCAGCACCGCCTTGCCGATGCCCGACGCATGGAAGGAGCTGCACGTGCCCGGCCGGCAGAAGGCGCGGATCGCCTGATGCGTCTCGACCTGGCTGACGAAGACGACGCAGTCGTCCTCGGCGACGCCGAGATTGGCGGTCTCGCCGGTCTTCTCCATCAATTCCTGCATGACGATGCGGGCGCGGTCGACCAGCTTGCGGCGGCGCAGGAACGCCGCGCCCATGCGATAGGTTTCGACGCCGATCGACCACAGCTGGTCGCTGCTGTCGAACTCGACCATACCGTGGTTTTCCAGCGTCGTCAGCATGCGGTAGGCGGTGGAGGCGGGGAGGCCGCTCTGCGCGGCGATCTCGCTCAGCGACAGGCCGCTGCCTTCGGCGACGATGGCCAGGATGCGCAGCGCCCGGTCGAGCGACTGCACCGAAGCCGCCTCGGCCGGACCGTGGAAGGCGCGCGGCCGTCCGCGCTGGCGTTTTTCGGCGGTCTCCATAGTGGCATTCTTGCCGATTTCGCCAAATGCGCAATGAAAAAGTTTTTCACTCTTTTGCCATGGGAACTTCGTGGAAAACAGAAAATCCAATGAAATTAGTACATAGCAGTCGTTTCTTATAAATGAAAAAATATTCTGAAAAAATTGAAAAATAACAGGCGCGCTGGCATTCTCGGCCATCAACAATTCCGTGGAGGCTGACATGGCCAGGATGCGCGCAGTCGACGCAGCGGTTCTCGTTTTGGAAAAAGAAGGCACCTCCTGCGCCTTTGGCGTGCCGGGTGCTGCCATCAACCCGTTCTATTCGGCGCTGAAGGCGAGGGGTACGATCCGCCATATCCTGGCGCGCCATGTCGAGGCGGCCTCGCACATGGCCGAAGGTTATACCCGCGCCAGATCAGGCAATATCGGCCTGTGCATCGGCACTTCGGGTCCGGCCGGCACCGACATGATCACCGGCCTCTATTCGGCCGCGGCCGATTCCATCCCGATCCTCTGCATCACCGGCCAGGCGCCGCGGGCGCGTCTCAACAAGGAGGATTTCCAGGCCGTCGACATCGCCGCCATCGCAGCACCCGTCGCCAAATGGGCGGTCACCGTGATGGAACCCTACCTGGTGCCGATGGCGCTGCAGAAGGCGTTTCACCTGATGCGCTCGTCGCGGCCGGGGCCGGTCCTCATCGATCTGCCGGTCGACGTGCAACTGGCCGAGATCGAGTTCGACATCGATGCCTATGAGCCGCTGGTGCCGTTCAAACCGGCAATGTCGCGCGGCCAGGCCGAAAAGGCCTTGGCGATGCTCAACGCGGCCGAAAGACCGTTGATCGTCGCCGGCGGCGGCATCATCAACGCCGATGCCTCGGATCTGCTGATCGAGTTCGCCGAAGTCACCGGCGTGCCGGTGATCCCGACGCTGATGGGCTGGGGCGCGATTCCCGACGACCACCGGCTGATGGCCGGCATGTGCGGGCTGCAGACATCGCATCGCTACGGCAACGCAACGATGCTCGAAGCTGATTTCGTCTTCGGCATCGGCAACCGCTGGGCCAACCGCCACACCGGCTCCGTCGATGTCTACACCAAGGGCAAAAAATTCATCCATGTCGACATCGAGCCGACGCAGATCGGCCGTGTCTTCGCGCCGGACCTCGGTGTCGTCTCGGACGCCGGTGCAGCGCTCAAAATGCTGCTCGACGTCGCCACCGAGTGGAGAACGGCGGGAAAACTGCGCGACTGGTCGGGTTGGGCCAGGGAATGCCAGGGCCGCAAGAAGACGCTGAAGCGCAAGACGCATTTCGACCAGGTGCCGCTGAAGCCGCAGCGCGTCTACGAGGAGATGAACAAGGCATTCGGCCGCGACACCACCTATGTCACCACGATCGGGCTTTCGCAGATCGCCGGCGCTCAGTTCCTGCATGTCTACAAGCCGCGCAACTGGATCAATTGCGGCCAGGCCGGCCCGCTCGGCTGGACGCTGCCGGCCGCACTTGGCGTTCGCGCCGCCGATCCGCAGCGCAACATCGTGGCGCTGTCCGGCGACTATGATTTCCAGTTCATGATTGAGGAACTGGCGGTCGGCGCGCAGCACAGATTGCCCTACATTCACGTCGTCGTGAACAATGCCTATCTCGGCCTGATCCGCCAGGCGCAGCGCGGCTTTTCGATGGATTTCGAGGTCAGCCTTGCCTTCGAGAACGTCAACCGGAAGGATGATCCCGAGGCTGGCTATGGCGTCGACCACGTCGCGGTTGCCGAGGCCATGGGCTGCAAGGCGGTACGGGTGCGCCGGCCGGAGGAATTCGCCGGCGCCTTCAAACAGGCGCAACAACTGATGAAGGAGCACCAGGTTCCGGTGGTGCTCGAATTCATCCTTGAGCGCGTCACCAATGTTTCGATGGGCACCGAGATCGACAAGATCACCGAATTCGAGGAGCTTGCCGAACATCACGAAGACGCGCCGACGGCGATCGTCATGCTGGATTAAGCTGTGCTGATATTCAGGTGATGCCGGCCTGCAAACGGCGGTTTCCTGCGCTTCCGGTGCTCACGTACCAAAAGTACGCTCCGCTCCGGTTCTCGGAACCCACCATTTTCGGCTCGGCCTGACCTGAATCTCACCACAGCTTGGGCCGGGCGAAAACAAGGAGAAAAAGAATGCCACGGTTTTCAGCCAATCTTTCGATGCTCTTTGGCGAGCACGATTTCCTCGACCGCTTCGAAGCCGCCGCCCGCGCCGGCTTTAGGGGTGTCGAATATATCGGCCCTTATGACCATGCGCCCGATGTCGTTGCGGCGAGGCTGAAGAAAAACGGTTTGACGCAGGTGCTGTTCAACCTGCCGGCCGGCGACTGGGGCAAGGGCGAGCGCGGCATTGCGGTGCTGCCGGATCGTGTACCCGAGTTCCGACAAGGCATCGCCAAGGCGATCACCTATGCGCATGCGCTGGGTTGCGAACAGGTCAACTGCCTCGCCGGCATCGCACCGCAAGGCGTCGAGCGTTCGGTGCTGGAAGATGTCTTCGCCGAAAACCTGGCTTTCGCGGCCGAGAAGCTGGAGCAGGCCGGAATCAGGCTGCTGATCGAGCCGATCAACTCCCGCGACATTCCCGGCTTCTTCCTCAGCTATTCGGACCAGGCCCTGGCGGTCATCGACCGCGTCGGCTCAAAAAACCTATTCCTGCAATACGACATCTATCACATGCAGATCATGGAGGGCGATCTCGCCCGCACCATCGAGGCAAACCTCGACCGCATTGCGCATATCCAGCTGGCGGACAATCCCGGCCGGCATGAGCCGGGGACGGGCGAGATCAATTTTCCTTTTCTGTACAGTCACATCGACCGCATCGGCTATTCCGGCTGGGTCGGGGCGGAATACAAGCCGAAGGGCGGGACGGAAGCCGGGCTGGGCTGGTTCCGGGAGTTTGCCGGGCAGGCGGCGGCGTAGGGGACGTTTACAATTGACGTCGAGTTCCTTCGCGCCCCCCTCTGGCCTGCCGGCCATCTCCCCCACGGGTGGGGAGATTGGACGTCACCGCCGCATTCGCCAATTTTCGAGGTTGGAAAAGTAAAAGCCGGCGTCGGAACTGCCGATCTCCCCACCTGTGGGGGAGATGGCCGGCAGGCCAGAGGGGGCGCGACGGAACGCGGCCTAGGAAAATACCAGGGAGAAACATCAATGGACACCATCGGCTTCATCGGCCTCGGCATCATGGGCGCGCCGATGGCGGGGCATCTGCTCGACGCCGGCTACACTGTCGTCGCCAGCGACCATCGCTCGAAACCGCCGGCCGATCTCGTCGCCGAGGGTCTAAAAACCGTCTCCGGCCATCACGCCGTGGCACGTGCCGCCGACATCATCATCACCATGGTTCCCGACACGCCTGAGGTGGCCGACGTGCTGTTCGGCGACAGCGGCGTCGCCTCGGGTTTGACCGCGGGCAAGCTGGTCATCGACATGAGCTCGATCTCGCCGATCGAGACCAAGGAATTCGCCACGAAAATCAATGCGCTGGGCTGCGACTATCTCGATGCGCCGGTGTCGGGCGGCGAGGTCGGCGCCAGGGCCGCGTCGCTGACCATCATGGTCGGCGGCGAGGAAAAGGCCTTCGAGCGCGCCAGGCCGGTGTTCGAAAAAATGGGCAAGAACATCACGCTGGTCGGTCCGAACGGCGTCGGCCAGACCACCAAAGTCGCCAACCAGATCGTCGTTGCGCTGACCATTGAAGCAGTCGCGGAAGCGCTTGTTTTTGCATCGAAAGCCGGCGCCGATCCGGCCAAGGTGCGGCAGGCGCTGATGGGCGGGCTGGCCGCCTCGCGCATCCTAGAAGTGCACGGCGAGCGCATGATCAAGCGCAGCTTCGCCCCGGGCTTTCGCATCGAACTGCACCAGAAGGATCTTAATCTCGCGCTGGAAGGGGCAAAAGCGCTCGGCGTCGCGCTGCCCAACACCTCGACGACGCAGCAATTGTTCAACTCCTGCGCGGCCAATGGCGGCGCCAAGGAGGACCATTCGGCGCTGGTCAGGGCGCTGGAGCGAATGGCGGGATATGAGATTGGTGAATAGTGAATGGTGAATGGTGAATGGTGAATGGTAGTAGAGATGCGGCGGTCAGTGGCAGTGAACTGGTCACGACTTGCGTGCAGTCTCACCATTCACCATTCACCATTCACTATTCTCCGTTTTTACCATTCACCCGTTTAAAAACTTCCTCGCCGCATAAAGGCTCACCGCCGCCGCATTCGACACGTTGAGCGAGCGGATGGCGCCGGGCATGTCGAGCCGGGCGAGCGTCGTCACCGTTTCACGCGTCTTCTGACGCAAGCCCTTGCCCTCGGCGCCCAGCACCAGCGCGATCCTTTCCCCGGCAAAACTTTTCTCGAGTTCCGCCGGTCCGTCTGAATCGAGGCCGATGGTCTGGAAGCCGGACTCGTGCAACTGGCCGAGCGCGTCGGCGAGGTTTTTTACCTCGATCTGGTCGATATGCTCCAGCGCGCCGGAGGCCGATTTTGCCAGCACGCCGGATTCATGCGGGCTGTGGCGCGCCGTGGTGATCAGCGCGCCGGCGCCGAAGGCGACCGCCGAGCGCAGGATCGCGCCGACATTGTGCGGATCGGTGACCTGGTCGAGGACCAGCACCAGCGTGGTATCGCCGAGCGCATCGAGGCGCTTGGGTTTTAGCGGCTCGGCTTCGATCAGCACGCCCTGATGCACGGCGTCAGAGCCGGTGACCTTGTCGATGTCTTTCGGCTCGACCATCTCTGTCTCAAAGGGCAGGGCGGTGAGGTCGGCGATAGCCAGCCGCTCGGCGGCGTTGCGCGTCACCAGCATCTTCTTGATCCGCCGGCGCGGATTGTCGAGTGCTGCTCGCACCGTGTGCAGGCCGTACAGCCGCACCAGCCCATCCGCGACGGTCTCTCCTGGTGGTACCGGCTGGCGCGGCCTGAACGCCGGCGCGCCGCCGCTCTTCTCGTCGCGATGCGCGCGGCGCAGCTTGGCGTAGTGGGTGTCTTTCGGGGTCTTGGGCTTGTTGTCGTTGCTCATGGCCGGTTCTATAGCCGTGTCGTTCGCCTATGGATACAGCCGCAAAACCCTGCTCGTCGGGTCGTCAACAAATTCAGCGCGTTTTGCCGGGATGTTGCGGTTGACAGTTTTGGGCGCTGCCGCCATAAGGCGCTTCGCGACGGGCTGCTCCTGCGGCCGCGACGCGTCGATGCCTCGTTGCATGGCTCCGGCGGCAGACTGGAGAGGTGCCCGAGTGGTTAAAGGGGACGGACTGTAAATCCGTTGGCTATGCCTACGTTGGTTCAAATCCAACCCTCTCCACCACTGCCGGCCCGGAAGCCCTGAAACGCAAGCCTCGGACCGAAAAGTGCATAGCGGTTTTCGGGTGAAATGCGCGGGTATAGCTCAGTGGTAGAGCAGCAGCCTTCCAAGCTGAATATGCGGGTTCGATTCCCGCTACCCGCTCCAAGCATGCTGTTGAAGTCATTATCGAAAATAATTTCCTTGAAAATGCGCCGTGTCACTGCGTGTGCCTGAGCGGCAATGCCGTCAGCCACATCGCCAGGTCTTCAGTCGGCGCCCCCGGCGGCATGCTCTTCATATTGAGGCAGGTTGTCGGCGATCGTGAACCACTTCGCCTTAGAGCCGACAAAGATGTGCTGCGTTGGACGGATGGCCGGCTCGTCGACGAGGGTTCCCATGGTGACGTGGACGAAGGCGCCGTCGCGGACGACCGAGTAGAGCAATGAGCCGCAGGTCTTGCAGTGCACGTTGTGGCCGGTCTCCTCGCCAAAGATCAGGAGGTTGTCCTCGCCCTTGGTCAGGCTCAGTCTCTCACGCTCGATGCCGGCAAACGGCTTGAAGGCCGAACCGGTGGTGCGCCGGCAGTCCGAGCAGTGGCAGTTGGCGGCGTAGATGAACTCGTCGGCCACCGCGTATTGTACGGCGCCGCACAGGCATTTTCCGGCAAGCATGCGGTTGCCGACGTTCTCCTGGCTTGTCACAGGTTTCTCCATTTTTTGCGGGCAGCGGCCAAGTTGAAATCTGTGGTCCGTTGTTTTGGTCACCACTGCCCAAATTATGCGACGACGGTCAGTCGGCGCCGCCGCTCGTCGAGCGACACGATGGTCAGCCCGCTGGCCACCACCAGCAGGATACCGCCGATCGCCAGTGCGTTCGGCAATTGCTGGAACACCACCAGGCCGGAAATGACCGCCCAGACGGTGAAGCAGTAGTAAAACGGCGCCACGACGCCGGTTGGCCCGGCGCGATAGGCCATGAAGATGAAGAAATGGCCAAAAATCAGGAACAATCCGGCCCCGGCCATCAGAAGTAAATGATGCGTCTCGGGCGCCACCCAACGCTCCGACATCAGATGCGCGACGCCTGATCCGACCAGCACCACCACCACCGCGGAAATTGCGACGATCATTCCGGGCACGTCGGCGGCGACCCGCCGCCCGGCGAGATCGCGCGCGGCGGCGAACGCCGCATTGCCGAGCGCCAGCAAGGCGTAGACCGAGATTCCCTGCATCGTCGGCTGCGCCACCATCACCGCGCCGATGAAGCCGAGCCCGATCAGCGCCATGCGCAAGCCGCCGATCCGTTCGCCGAACAGGACAGAGGAGCCAATCAGCATGAGCAGCGGCGTGATCTGTCCCAGGGCGGTCGAATCGGCGATCTGCATGTTGGCGAGCGCCACCACGTAGCAAAGGATTGCCGCCAACTCGAGCAGGTTTCTTTGCAACACTCTCCTGTCGAGGATCAGCGGGATCTGCCTGGCGTAGCCCAGCGCAAACAGCAACGGGATTCCCCACAGCGTTGCCGCCGTCCCGCGCAGAAACAGCACTTCATAGGGCGGCAGCCCAACCGTCGCGAGCTTCAACATGGTGTCGTTGGCGACATAGGACCCGGTCGACAGGATCATGAACAGCGGGCCGCGGATGGCGATCGGAATGAAATGCATCGGATCAGGAAATCAGACCGGCGTCACACCGGCAATGGGCCAGATCCGGCAGTAAATCCGGCAAGGCGGACAGGCGGAAGCGGCAATATCCGTCGGCTGAATGCCGGCAGCCGCGGAACCTATGTCAGGCCATTCCATTTCTTCTTGTTCGTTCCTATATCCGCGCCACATCCCCGAAAACCGGATCATGGGTTCAGACCGGGTGAGAAAGCCCCGGCCACAAGACACTTGTGTTTTTCGGCCGCAGTCGCTAATCGCCCCGCATTCGACTGAACTGAAGGTCCCGGCCGTCCAAGGAAAGAGACTATGGCAAAAGGTAAATTCGAGCGTACAAAGCCTCATGTGAACATCGGCACGATTGGCCATGTCGATCATGGCAAGACGTCGCTGACGGCGGCGATCACCAAGTATTTTGGCGAATACAAGCGCTACGACCAGATCGATGCGGCGCCCGAGGAGAAGGCGCGCGGCATCACCATCTCGACGGCGCATGTCGAATACGAGACGGCCAACCGCCACTACGCCCATGTCGACTGCCCCGGCCACGCCGACTACGTCAAGAACATGATCACCGGTGCTGCGCAGATGGACGGCGCGATCCTGGTTGTGTCGGCCGCCGACGGCCCGATGCCGCAGACCCGCGAGCACATCCTGCTGGCCCGCCAGGTCGGCGTGCCGTCGATCGTGGTGTTCTTGAACAAGGTCGACCAGGTCGACGACGCCGAGCTGCTCGAACTGGTCGAGCTCGAGGTGCGCGAGCTCCTGACCAAGAACGAGTTCCCCGGCGACGACATTCCGATCGTCAAGGGTTCGGCACTTGCGGCACTCGAAGATTCCGACAAGAAGATCGGCGAGGATTCGATCCGCGAACTGATGGCTGCGGTCGACGACTACATCCCGACGCCGGTTCGCCCGCTCGACAAGCCGTTCCTGATGCCGATCGAGGACGTGTTCTCGATCTCCGGCCGCGGCACGGTTGTGACCGGCCGCGTCGAGCGCGGCGTGGTCAAGGTCGGCGAGGAGCTTGAGATCGTCGGCATCCGTCCGACCACCAAGACGACCTGCACCGGCGTCGAGATGTTCCGCAAGCTGCTCGACCAGGGCCAGGCCGGCGACAACATCGGCGCGCTGCTGCGCGGTGTCGACCGTGAAGGTGTCGAGCGCGGCCAGGTTCTGGCCAAGCCGGGCACGGTCAAGCCGCACAAGAAGTTCGTCGCCGAAGCCTACATCCTGACCAAGGACGAGGGCGGCCGTCACACGCCGTTCTTCACCAACTACCGGCCGCAGTTCTACTTCCGCACGACCGACGTGACCGGCATCGTGTCGCTGCCGGAAGGCACCGAGATGGTGATGCCGGGCGACAACATCACCGTCGATGTCGAGCTGATCGTGCCGATCGCCATGGAAGAGAAGCTGCGCTTCGCCATCCGTGAAGGCGGCCGCACCGTCGGTGCCGGCATCGTCGTCACCATCAAAGAGTAATCGATACCGGCATCCGCCGGATCGACAGGGAAGGGCGGTCTTCGGGCCGCCCTTTCTTCGTTTACTGGCTCCACGCAGAACAATCTTGCGCGGTCGTTTCAAAGCTATTGCAAGCACCACCGCCGCCACTATTATAGGTTGCATCAAGGGGGCTTTTGCCAAGCGTGGTTCGGGGACGCCGTCTGAACAGTAGGGCAGGGTGGTGGCGCGGGTTGGTTCGCCTGGCGCAGGTGGTTGCGATGGCGATAGCGGCCTTCGCCGCGAACGCCGAGGATGTGTCCGATCCTAGGACATGGGATCCGAAGTCATGGTACCTTCCGGGCAGTTCGTCCGATGGTTTTTCGGAGATGCGGTTCATCATTGCCCGCAGCAGTGCAGTCGGCTGTAAGCCCAACTGTCCGGAATGGATTTCAGCAGAAGGCGCCATCGCAGCCGGCACGCCGGCTCTACTAAAGCGGGTACTGAAAAAGCTCGGCACTCGCAAACTGCCGATTATCGTCAATTCCCCTGGCGGTGATGTCGACGCTGCGCTCCAGCTCGGTCGCATAATACGCAAGAACAGGCTCGACATCGCCATCGGTAAGACCGAGTTTTCCGATTGCTGGCCGGGGATGGAGGGTTGCGGGGCCAGCTACGGCAAAGGCGTAGCCTATTTCGGCGTCGCGTCCGACGGTGGGGCCATGTGCAATTCCGCCTGTCCGCTGATGTTTGCCGGAGGCGTCCGCCGCGTGGCGGGCAGCTGGGCCTATCTGGGTGTTCATCAGATCACCACCACTTATTTCCCCTCAACACGGCATTTTCGAACCACCCATCAAACCATCCGTGGCAAAAAATATCGGGTCACCACGGAGACCGTCACTCAAGGCGAGAGCTACAAGACCTATAAAATGAGCAAGGCGTTTTCGAGAAAGATCTCGGCCTATCTCAGGGAGATGGGGGTCGGGCGGGGAGTGCTCGACACAATGAAGGCCACGCCTGCCAGCGACATCCGCCAGATCGCTCTCGACGACATGCTGACGATGAAGCTGGTCACCAGCAGGGACTCCCTCGACATACTTACGCTGGCGGGCATATGCCGGCGGAGCCCGGCGCCGCCGAACTGCAGGGAGGTCCCTGCGAATGCCAAGCCGGCCAAGACGGCAGTGGTGGCCGTCCGAGGGGCCGTTGTTCCAGCCACTCCTTCGGCCCGTCCAGCGCCGGTCGACAATTCGATGCGTTTCGTCTTGGTCCGGAGCAGCGATCCGAAATGCGGTCTCGATTGTCCCGAATGGATTGCAGCGCAAGGCACGATCACGCCCGATTCGCAGAAGATATTTCGCCAATTGCTCGATACGGTCGGCGGCCGGCGTCTGCCGTTGATCGTGAGTTCGCCGGGAGGCGATTTGCTCAGCGCCTTGGCAATGGGAAGGTTGATCCGCGACCGCAAACTTGACGTCGCGATTGCGCGCACCGATTTTACCGGGTGCAAGCCGCAGGACAAAGGGTGCGCGCCACCGGATGGGTTCTATCCTGGTGTCGCGACCGATTTAGGTGCGGGG
The DNA here is from genome assembly GCF_055811235.1 of Mesorhizobium sp. WSM4810. Classification (NCBI taxonomy): domain Bacteria; kingdom Pseudomonadati; phylum Pseudomonadota; class Alphaproteobacteria; order Hyphomicrobiales; family Phyllobacteriaceae; genus Mesorhizobium; species Mesorhizobium sp. WSM4810. The sequence continues at coordinate 25,591 of NZ_JBVVQV010000027.1, forward strand.
TGCGATGCCGCCTGTCCGATCATGCTTGCTGGGGGCGTCAGACGTTTCGTGGGCCCCAAGGTGCCAGTCAGCGTTCAATCACTGGCATTTGCGGAGCGGATACGCTCTTATCTAGCGGAAATGTCGGTCAGGCAGCATCTGTTTCCGCCGATGCCGCTCGACCGCTTTGATTATAAGCGTAACCGGCTCCCGCTCGAACCCGGCACAATGTTGACGATGGGACTGACGACGGGACCTGAATCGGCGAACCATTTGGTGGGGCCGACTGTCTGTAAAACCGAACCGAGGCCGCAAAATTGTCCGGCGGCATCGGCGCTCAAGGTTGACGCACAATTCCCACTAAAGCCGTAGCCGTTGAAATACCCAAAGCCCTACCTCGAAGGGCGGTCTTCGGGCCGCCCGTCTCGCTTTTGGATACGGCCGGCATACTTTTCTGGGTACGGCCGGCGCTTGCGCCATCGTCGCAAAACGCTGTTGCAAGCCGGCAAAGCTGAACTACTATAGGTCGCATTGCGGGGGGCTTCCCGAATGGTTTCGTGGCACCGTCTGAATGGCCAGGCATGGTGGATGGTGATCTGCCTGGCGTCGTTCCTGGTCATGGAACACGCTGCCTTGGCGGCGAACACCAAAAAATCCGGGCCGGATCTTAGTCCGACGATGCGGTTTGTCGTCGTCCGCAGCAGCGCGCCTGGTTGCGAACCGACCTGCCCGGAATGGATATCGGCTGAAGGCTCGATAGAGGCCGGCACGCCGACCCTGTTCAAGCGCACGCTCAAGGGGCTTGGTGGCCGAAAACTGCCCGTTGTCGTGGATTCTCCCGGCGGCAACGTCGAAGCGGCGCTGGCGCTTGGCCGGCTGCTGCGCAAGAACAAGCTCGATATCGCGGTTGGCAAAACCCGGTTCACCGGTTGCCAGCCCGATGCCAAGGACTGCAAGGAGAACGACGGCAAGGGCGCTCGCTATTTCGGCAATGCCTATGCCAGCGGCGCCATCTGCAATTCCGCCTGTCCACTGATGTTTGCCGGCGGCATCAGGCGCGTCGTCGGGCAATGGGCCTTTCTCGGCGTGCATCAGATCACCACGACCTTCATCCGCACAAAATTGCAGTACCGGACCACCTATCGCGTGGTCGGAGGCAAGAAGAAGATCCTCAGCAAGAAGATCGTCGGCCGCAAGAACGCCGGCAGCTACAAGACCTACGAGATGAGCAGGTCGGTGGAGAAAAGACTGGCTGCCTATCTGAACGAAATGGGCGTCGGCCAGGCCGTGCTCGAGACGATGAAGAACACGCCGGCCAGCAGCATCCAGCAGCTGGCTCCCTACGACATGCTGCAGGCGAAGCTGGTGACCAGCCTGGATGCCGTCGACCTGCTGACCGCGCCAACCCTGTGCAACACCGATCCGGTGGCCGCGAACTGCAGGGAAATACCGGCGCCGGCCGGCGACGTGGTGGCGTACGCCAAGCCCACTCCTGCCGCGCCGGTCGAACCTGAAACCGGGCAGCGGGCCGATGTTGGCGATATGCGCTTCGTCCTGGTTCGCGGCAGAAGTTTTCTCTGCGATCCCAACTGTCCCGAATGGATCTCGGCGGAAGGCACGATCAGCGCTCGAACGCCGGAACGGCTGCGCCAACTGCTGGACACGATCGGTGACCGGCGACTGCCCGTGGTGATCAACTCGCCGGGAGGCGACGTGCTCGGCGCTCTGGCCGCCGGAAGGTTGATCCGAGAACGCAAGCTCGACGTGGCGGTTGCGCGGACGGACTTCATTGGATGCGAGCCGGACAAGGCGGATTGCGCCGCCAGGGATGGCGTCCATGTCGGGCTGACGATCGATGCGAGCGGCGCGTGTGGCGCGGCCTGCCCGATCATGCTTGCCGGCGGTGTCAGGCGCCTTGTCGGTCCTCGCGCGCAGTTGACCGTGCACTCGATGGGGTTGGAGCAGCGGGTCAAAACCTATCTCAGGGATATGGCGGTCGGATCCGGTCTGCTGGTGGCGATGCGCTCGGTGCCGGCCTCGCGCCATCGGCAGCTCGAACCCGGGATGATGCTGAAAGTCGGGCTGACGACCGGGCTTGGTTCGGCCGATGAATTTACCGGCCCGACCATCTGCAAGTCGCAGCCAATGCCGGAGAATTGCCGCGTCGTGTCGACGTCCGAGGTTCAGGCCGAGGCGGCCGTCAAGCTGTAAGACGCAGTCACGCCCCAGCCAAGCGCGATAGGGCGAGGCGGGGTAGTCCTTCCTGAATGCGCCACAATCCGCCGCGACGTTCGACCGATTCGGCAATGAACAAGGTTTGACGATGCTGATCGCTCATCTTCCGGCTGGCTACATACTCGGTACTTTCGCACGAAACCGTTGGCCCGGCAGATCGGGGATCATGGCGGCGGCAATGCTCGGCAGCGTCGTCCCGGACCTCGACATGGTCTATTTCCATTTTGTCGATGGCGGACGAACCCATCACCACGCCTACGTCACGCACTGGCCGCTCTTCTGGGCAGCGGTTGGCCTTGTGGCACTGTCGGTCGCGAAATGGCGGGATCCGCGATATCTGGCCCCGGTCGGCGCCTTCTTTGCCGCCGCAATGATACACATGATCCTGGACAGCGTGGCGTCGCCTATCATGTGGCTAATGCCGTTCGACCGGCGCGCGCTCGAACTCGTCACGGTTCCGGCGATGTATCGCAACTGGGTCATGAGCTTCATGTTGCATTGGACTTTTGCCGTGGAACTTCTGATATGCGCCTGGGCGCTGGCCCTTGGATTTCGACGATTGCAGCCCGGCGCGGCCACGCATGAAAACTCGACTTGAGTTCTTGTCCGCTTTATGAAATAGCAGCGCGCGATACGGGCATAGCTCAGTTGGTAGAGCGGCGGTCTCCAAAACCGCAGGTCGTAGGTTCGAGCCCTGCTGCCCGTGCCATTTTTCGAAATGGCCAATTCATGAAAAAATTTCTGGTCTTCCGCGCATCGACCTTTTGAAAATCGCGCGGTGGCTTGCCATATAGGCTGTCTTGAGGCATAAGAGCGCCATAGCCGGAACGGGACGACTGGATGGTTCCGAGGCGGCGTTTGGCATAAAGCGGACACTTGCCACTTGCGTGGATCAAGAATCGGTTTTATGTAGACGAAACAGACACGCGACGCGTGGAGCTGGGAAGCCGGCTTTACGCGTCCGATTTGCATGGGCGAAATGATTGCGCTGATTCGGCGCAAACACAGGCTCAGGCGGCACATCCCGGCCAGCGGGATCATCCAGGAGATCCGGTCAACGGGTCTTGCAGACAGAGCGGCACATGGCTTCGAAAACCACAAATCCATTCGTCTTTCTCCAGCAGGTTCGCGCGGAGACCGCCAAGGTGACTTGGCCGTCGCGTCGCGAAACGATGATCTCGACGGTGATGGTTCTGGCGTTCGCTGTGATCGCGATGATCTTTTTCTTTACTGCCGATCAGCTCATGGGCCTCGCGGTCGAGCAGATTCTGGGCATTGGACGCTGAGTCCGGCGATTACGGAGAAGCCTTGAAATGACTGCGCGGTGGTACATCGTCCACGCCTATTCGAACTTTGAAAAAAAGGTCGCTGAGGACATCGAGAACAAGGCCAAGCAGAAAGGCCTGTCCGCTGACATCGAGCAGATCGTGGTGCCTACCGAGAAGGTCGTCGAGATACGCCGCGGCCGCAAGGTCGATGCCGAGCGCAAGTTCTTCCCGGGCTACGTGCTGCTGAAGGCCAACCTGACCGACGCAGTGTTCTCGCTCGTGAAGAACACGCCGAAGGTCACCGGCTTCCTGGGTGATTCGAAGCCGGTGCCGATCACCGAGGCCGAGGCCCAGCGCATCCTGAACCAGGTGCAGGAAGGCGTCGAGCGGCCGAAGCCGTCGGTCACTTTCGAGATCGGCGAGGCGATCCGCGTCTCGGACGGTCCGTTCGCCTCGTTCAACGGTTTCGTCCAGGAAGTGGACGAGGAGCGGGCGCGGCTCAAGGTGGAAGTTTCGATCTTCGGGCGCGCCGTGCCGGTCGATCTCGAATTCGGACAGGTCGAAAAGGGCTGATCCGAAATCCTTGTCGCCAATTCGGCGGTGAGGGAGGCGGCGTGGAAATCGCCGCCAAAACGGGGTGGGAGGCGAATGCGGCTTTAGCCCGCTGCAGGAACCGCACCACCAGACTGCAACCGCCGGTGTTGCCCAGATTTGGGGCCGGCATGAGATGAAGGCAGGAAGAGATGGCTAAGAAAATTGCAGGCCAGCTCAAGCTCCAGGTTTCCGCGGGCTCGGCGACGCCGTCGCCCCCGATCGGACCGGCGCTTGGTCAGCGCGGCATCAACATCATGGAGTTCTGCAAGGCGTTCAACGCGCAGACCCAGGAAATGGAAAAGGGATCGCCGGTTCCGGTCGTGATCACCTACTACCAGGACAAGTCGTTCACCTTCGTCATGAAGACGCCGCCGGTGAGCTACTTCCTGAAGAAGGCCGCAAACCTGAAGTCGGGCTCGAAGGAGCCGGGCAAGGTCAAGGCCGGCACGATCGGCCGCGACAAGGTGCGCGCCATCGCCGAGCAGAAGATGAAGGATCTGAACGCGACCGATATCGAGGGGGCCATGCGCATGGTCGAGGGCTCCGCCCGCTCGATGGGTCTGGAAGTGGTGGGCTGAGATCATGGCAAAGATTGCAAAGCGTGTATCGAAGACCCGCGAAGGCATCGATCCCAACAAGGCCTATGCCTTGGGTGATGCGCTGAAGCTGCTCAAGGACCGGTCCTCGGTGAAATTCGACGAGACCGTTGAAATCGCGATGAACCTGGGTGTCGACCCGCGCCATGCCGACCAGATGGTCCGTGGCGTGGTCAACCTGCCGAACGGCACCGGCCGTACCGTCCGCGTCGCGGTTTTCGCGCGTGGCGACAAGGCCGAGGAAGCCAAGGCGGCCGGCGCCGATATCGTTGGCGCCGAGGATCTGGTCGACATCGTCCAGAAGGGCACGATCGACTTCGATCGCTGCATCGCCACGCCGGACATGATGCCGCTGGTCGGCCGTCTGGGCAAGGTGCTCGGCCCGCGTGGCATGATGCCGAACCCGAAGGTCGGCACTGTCACCACCGACGTTACCGCCGCCGTCAAGGCGTCGAAGGGTGGCGCGGTCGAGTTCCGCGTCGAGAAGGCCGGCATCGTTCATGGCGGCGTCGGCAAGATCTCGTTCGACGTCAAGGCGCTGGAAGAGAATGTTCGCGCCTTCGCTGACGCGGTCACCAAGGCGAAGCCGGCTGGCGCCAAGGGCAACTACGTCAAGAAGGTGTCGGTCACCTCGACGATGGGCCCTGGCCTCAAGCTCGACGTCTCGACGCTGGCAGCGTCCTGATACGAACCATTTGGATCTGCCGCTAAAGGGCTGATCCGCAAACAGAATTCCGGGCCTCCGATTTATCTTGGCGGCCCGGTACCGGAAGTCGGAAGGCTTCCGGACATCCTGTCCGAGATTGCGGGCGGCCCCAGGCCTTGGTTCAAGGGGGGCCTTAATTCATGTGGGCCTGCATGAGACGGGTGAAGACCGGACAACGGAGCGACTGCTCCAATGAAAGGTTCGAACCGTGTTTGCCTTTTGTCTGCGCACCATTCGGCTTGCCGGCTGGTGTGGCGAAAGGGGGCAGGATCCTCGAGCGTCGTTCGGGAGATCCGTTACTGGATGGCCCGGCCGGCAAAAGGCAACCCGACACCTGTCCTCGTAATGGGAATGTTCCCGTTAACAGGATTGGGGTCAACTGGAGATAGGCAGTGGACAGAGCGGAAAAACGCGAACTCGTCACGGGCCTGAATGAAGCGTTTTCGGGCGCTGGTTCAGTCGTCGTGGCCCACTACGCCGGTATTACCGTCGCGCAAATGAACGACCTTCGGTCGAAAATGCGTGTCGCCGGTGGCACCGTCAAAGTCGCGAAGAACCGTCTCGCCAAAATCGCTCTTCAGGGCACGGACTCCGCATCGATCATCGACCTGTTCAAGGGACAGACGCTGATCGCCTATTCGGAGGATCCGATTGCGGCGCCGAAGGTCGCGTCCGATTTCGCCAAGGGAAATGACAAGCTCGTCATTCTCGGCGGCGCAATGGGCACCACCTCGCTCAACGCCGACGGTGTGAAGGCACTTGCCACACTTCCGTCGCTCGATGAGCTGCGCGCCAGGCTGGTTGGCATGATCGCCACGCCGGCAACCCGGATCGCCCAGATCGTCAATGCGCCTGCGGCTTCGGTCGCGCGCGTCATCGGCGCTTACGCCCGGAAGGACGAGGCGGCATGAGGCCGTTCCTCGCTATCACAAACACACGTTCGAACCTTATGAAGGAATATTGCAATGGCTGATCTGGCAAAGATCGTAGACGACCTTTCGAAGCTGACCGTCCTCGAGGCGGCCGAGCTGTCGAAGCTTCTGGAAGAAAAGTGGGGCGTTTCCGCTGCTGCTCCGGTGGCGGTTGCTGCCGCCGGCGGTGCTGCGGCTGCTGCTGCTCCGGTCGAGGAAAAGACGGAATTCGACGTCGTCCTCACCGAGGCGGGCGCTCAGAAGATCAACGTCATCAAGGAAGTTCGCGCCATCACCGGTCTTGGCCTCAAGGAAGCCAAGGACCTGGTCGAGGCGGCTCCGAAGCCGGTCAAGGAAGCTGTTTCCAAGGCCGACGCGGACAAGTTCAAGGCCCAGCTGGAAGCAGCCGGCGCCAAGGTCGAACTGAAGTAAGCGTTTGATATCGGCGGGCGGCTTCGCGCCGTCCGCCGCTCCCTTGGCGCGAAGGGAGGCTGCGTAACGCGAAGAGTACGAAAACCTCTTTCCTGAGGGCCGTAAGCCGGCCTTCAGGAAACGGGTTTTCTCCCGTTTTGGCCGGCCACCGACAGGTGGCGGGTGAACAAATAAAGGCCGCCGCCGAAGGTGGCCGAGAATGCAAGGCGAGCCGCGGCGAGGCTCGCCCCGAGAATCGAGCTAAGGAGCGACGATGGCCCAGACACAAACTTTCAATGGCCGCAGACGCGTACGCAAATTCTTCGGAAAGATTCCGGAAGTTGCGGAGATGCCGAACCTGATCGAGGTTCAGAAGGCATCCTATGACCAGTTCCTGATGGTCGAGGAGCCCAAGGGCGGGCGTCCTGACGAGGGGCTGCAGGCGGTTTTCAAATCGGTGTTCCCGATCTCCGACTTTTCCGGCTCCTCGATGCTGGAATTCGTGAAGTACGAGTTCGAAGCACCGAAATTCGACGTTGACGAATGCCGTCAGCGCGACCTGACCTATGCCGCGCCACTCAAGGTGACGCTGCGCCTCATCGTGTTCGATATCGACGAGGATACCGGCGCCAAGTCGATCAAGGACATCAAGGAGCAGGACGTCTATATGGGCGACATGCCGCTCATGACCTTGAACGGCACCTTCATCGTCAATGGCACCGAGCGCGTCATCGTCTCGCAGATGCACCGTTCGCCGGGCGTCTTCTTCGACCATGACAAGGGCAAGTCGCACTCGTCGGGCAAGCTGCTGTTTGCCGCGCGCGTCATCCCCTATCGCGGATCGTGGCTCGACATCGAGTTCGACTCGAAGGACGTCGTGCACGCCCGCATCGACCGCCGCCGCAAGATTCCGGTGACATCGCTGCTGATGGCGCTCGGCATGGATGCCGAGGAGATCTTGTCGACCTTCTACAACAAGATCACCTACAAGCGCGCCGGCGACCACTGGCGCATCCCGTTCAACGTCGAGCGTTTCCGCGGCCTCAAGGCTGTCGGCGACCTGATCGATGCAGACACCAACGAGGTCGTCGTCGAGGCCGGCAAGAAGATCACCGCACGCCAGGCCCGTCAGCTCGGCGAAAAGGGTCTCAAGGCGATCAAGGCGACCGACGAGGATCTGCTCGGCAACTACCTTGCCGAGGACATCGTCAACTATGCGACCGGCGAGATTTTCCTCGAGGCCGGCGACGAGATCGACGAAAAGACGCTAAAAGTGCTTCTCGCCGCCGGCGACGACGAGATCAAGGTTCTCGACATCGACCACGTCAATGTCGGCGCCTATATCCGCAACACGCTCAACGTCGACAAGAACGAGAGCCGCCAGGACGCGCTGTTCGACATCTACCGTGTCATGCGCCCCGGCGAGCCGCCGACGCTGGAAACCGCCGAAGCCATGTTCAACTCGCTGTTCTTCGACAGCGAGCGTTATGACCTGTCGGCCGTCGGCCGCGTCAAGATGAACATGCGCCTCGAGCTCAAGGCCGAGGACACCGTGCGCGTGCTGCGCAAGGACGACATCCTGGCCGTGGTCAAGACGCTGGTCGAACTGCGCGATGGCAAGGGCGAGATCGACGACATCGACAATCTCGGCAATCGCCGCGTGCGCTCGGTCGGCGAACTGATGGAGAACCAGTACCGCGTCGGCCTCTTGCGCATGGAGCGCGCGATCAAGGAACGCATGTCCTCGATCGAGATCGATACGGTGATGCCGCAGGACCTGATCAACGCCAAGCCGGCGGCTGCCGCCGTGCGCGAGTTCTTCGGTTCCTCGCAGTTGTCGCAGTTCATGGACCAGACCAACCCGCTGTCGGAGATCACCCACAAGCGCCGTCTCTCGGCGCTTGGACCCGGTGGCCTGACCCGCGAGCGCGCCGGCTTCGAGGTGCGCGACGTGCACCCGACGCATTACGGCCGCATCTGCCCGATCGAGACGCCGGAAGGCCCGAACATCGGTCTGATCAACTCGCTGGCCACCTTTGCGCGCGTCAACAAGTATGGCTTCATCGAGAGCCCGTACCGCAAGATCGTCAACGGCAAGTTGACCAATGAGGTCGTCTATCTCTCCGCGATGGAAGAGGCCAAGCACCACGTCGCGCAGGCCAATGCCGAGCTCGACAAGAATGGTGGTTTCGTCGACGAATTCGTCATTTGCCGCAATGCCGGCGAAGTGATGATGGCGCCGCGCGAAAACGTCGATCTGATGGACGTGTCGCCGAAGCAGATGGTGTCGGTGGCCGCGGCCCTGATCCCGTTCCTCGAGAACGACGACGCCAACCGCGCGCTGATGGGCTCGAACATGCAGCGTCAGGCCGTGCCGCTGGTGCGCGCCGAAGCGCCGTTCGTCGGCACCGGCATGGAGCCGATCGTCGCCCGTGACTCCGGCGCCGCCATCGGCGCCCGCCGCGGCGGCATCGTCGACCAGGTCGACGCGACGCGTATCGTCATCCGCGCCACCGAAGATCTCGATCCCGGCAAGTCGGGCGTCGACATCTACCGGCTGATGAAGTTCCAGCGTTCGAACCAGAACACCTGCATCAACCAGCGTCCGCTGGTGCGCATGGGCGACCTGGTCAACAAGGGCGACATCATCGCCGACGGTCCGTCGACCGAGCTCGGCGATCTGGCGCTCGGCCGCAACGTGCTGGTCGCGTTCATGCCGTGGAACGGTTACAACTACGAGGACTCGATCCTCTTGTCCGAGCGCATCGTCGCCGATGACGTCTTCACCTCGATCCACATCGAGGAGTTCGAGGTCATGGCGCGCGATACCAAGCTCGGGCCGGAGGAAATCACCCGCGACATCCCCAACGTCTCGGAAGAAGCGCTGAAGAACCTCGACGAGGCCGGCATCGTCTATATCGGTGCCGAAGTGCAGCCGGGCGACATCCTGGTCGGCAAGATCACGCCGAAGGGTGAAAGCCCGATGACGCCGGAAGAAAAGCTTCTGCGCGCCATTTTTGGCGAAAAGGCATCGGACGTGCGTGACACCTCCATGCGCATGCCGCCCGGAACCTTCGGCACCGTCGTCGAAGTGCGCGTCTTCAACCGCCACGGCGTGGAGAAGGACGAGCGCGCCATGGCGATCGAACGCGAGGAGATCGAACGCCTCGCCAAGGACCGCGACGACGAGCAGGCGATCCTCGACCGCAACGTCTATTCGCGCCTGTCCGACGTTCTCGTCGGCAAGGATGCGATTGCCGGGCCGAAGGGTTTCAAGAAGGGCTCGAAGCTGTCGAAGGACACGCTCGACGAGTATCCGCGTTCGCAGTGGTGGCAGTTTGCGGTGGAGAACGAAAAGCTCCAGAGCGAACTGGAAGCCCTGCGCGGCCAGTACGACGATTCCAAGAAGGCGCTCGAACAGCGCTTCATGGACAAGGTCGAGAAGGTGCAGCGCGGCGACGAGATGCCTCCCGGCGTCATGAAGATGGTCAAGGTCTTCGTGGCCGTGAAGCGCAAGATGCAGCCCGGCGACAAGATGGCCGGCCGGCACGGCAACAAGGGTGTCGTGTCGCGGATCGTTCCGGTCGAGGACATGCCGTTCCTCGAGGACGGCACGCATGCCGATATCGTGCTCAACCCGCTGGGTGTGCCGAGCCGCATGAATGTCGGCCAGATTCTGGAGACGCATCTGGGCTGGGCTTGCGCCGGAATGGGCAGGAAGATCGGCGAGCTGATCGACGCGTACAAGACAGGCGGCGACATCAAGCCGCTGCGCAAGACCCTCGAGAGCTTCATGCCGGCCAACGACCGCAACGAGCCGGTCCGCGACTATGACGACGAGAGCGTCGTTCGCCTCAGCGAGCAGATGCGCCGCGGCGTCTCCATCGCGACACCGGTGTTCGACGGCGCGCACGAGGCCGACATCAACATCATGCTGGAGCAGGCGGGCCTGCACACCAGCGGTCAGTCGCAGCTCTATGACGGACGCACCGGCGAGCCGTTCGATCGCAAAGTGACGATGGGCTACATATATATGCTCAAGCTTCACCATCTTGTGGACGACAAGATCCACGCGCGTTCGATTGGGCCGTACTCGCTCGTTACCCAGCAGCCGCTGGGCGGCAAGGCGCAGTTCGGTGGCCAGCGCTTCGGCGAGATGGAGGTCTGGGCTCTCGAAGCGTACGGCGCCGCCTACACGCTGCAGGAGATGCTGACGGTGAAGTCGGACGACGTCGCCGGCCGCACCAAGGTCTATGAGGCTATCGTCAGAGGCGACGACACCTTCGAGGCCGGCATCCCCGAGAGCTTCAACGTTCTCGTCAAGGAAATGCGGTCTCTGGGCCTCAATGTCGAGCTGGAGAACACCAAGCTCGACGACAACCCGATCCGGCTGCCCGACGCGGCCGAATAAGCAAGACGCTTGGTCGCGGGAGAGGGCTCCCGCGACCGAGCGCACCAAATTTTCGACCGATGGTCGACCAAGTCGGCGGGCGTTTGGCCCGCGCTAGATGCAAGGGGTTTCGATGACCCCGAAAAGGAGAACGGCATGAACCAAGAGGTCATGAATCTCTTCAATCCCCAGGCGCCTGCGCAGGTGTTCGATTCCATCCGGATCTCGCTCGCCAGCCCTGAGAAGATTCTGTCCTGGTCGTTCGGCGAGATCAAGAAGCCGGAGACCATCAACTACCGCACCTTCAAGCCGGAGCGCGACGGCCTGTTCTGCGCGCGTATTTTCGGTCCGATCAAGGACTACGAATGCCTGTGCGGCAAGTACAAGCGCATGAAGTACAAGGGCGTCATCTGCGAGAAGTGCGGCGTCGAAGTCACGCTGTCGCGCGTCCGTCGCGAGCGCATGGGCCATATCGAGCTGGCCGCGCCCGTCGCCCATATCTGGTTCCTGAAGTCGCTGCCGTCGCGTATCGGCACGCTGCTCGACATGACGCTGAAGGACATCGAGCGCGTTCTCTACTTCGAGAACTACATCGTCACCGAGCCCGGCCTGACCGCGCTGAAGGAGCACCAGCTCCTTAGCGAGGAAGAGTACATGATGGCCGTCGACGAATATGGCGAGGATTCGTTCACCGCCATGATCGGCGCCGAGGCCATCCACGACCTTCTGGCCGGCATGGACCTGGAGAAGATCGCCGGCGACCTGCGTTCGGAGCTGGCTTCGACTACATCCGAGCTCAAGCAGAAGAAGTATCTGAAGCGGCTCAAGGTCGTCGAGAACTTCATGGAGTCCGGCAACCGTCCGGAATGGATGATCATGAAGGTGGTGCCGGTGATCCCGCCGGACCTGCGCCCGCTGGTTCCCCTGGACGGCGGCCGCTTCGCCACGTCCGATCTCAACGATCTCTATCGCCGCGTCATCAACCGCAACAACCGTCTGAAGCGGCTGATCGAGCTGCGCGCGCCCGGCATCATCGTGCGCAATGAAAAGCGCATGCTGCAGGAAGCCGTCGACGCGCTGTTCGACAACGGCCGTCGCGGCCGCGTCATCACCGGCGCCAACAAGCGTCCGCTGAAGTCGCTGTCCGACATGCTGAAGGGCAAGCAGGGCCGGTTCCGCCAGAACCTGCTCGGCAAGCGCGTCGACTATTCCGGCCGCTCGGTCATCGTGACCGGTCCGGAGCTCAAGCTGCACCAGTGCGGCCTGCCGAAGAAGATGGCGCTCGAACTGTTCAAGCCCTTCATCTATGCCCGTCTCGACGCCAAGGGTTATTCCTCGACCGTCAAGCAGGCGAAGAAGCTGGTCGAGAAGGAGCGTCCGGAGGTCTGGGATATCCTCGACGAGGTTATTCGCGAGCATCCGGTGCTTCTGAACCGTGCGCCGACGCTGCACCGCCTCGGCATCCAGGCGTTCGAGCCGATTCTGATCGAAGGCAAGGCGATCCAGCTTCACCCGCTGGTCTGCACGGCCTTCAACGCCGACTTCGACGGCGACCAGATGGCGGTTCACGTGCCGCTGTCGCTGGAAGCACAGCTTGAAGCCCGCGTGCTGATGATGTCGACCAACAACATCCTGCACCCGGCTTCCGGCGCGCCGATCATCGTGCCGTCGCAGGACATGGTCCTGGGTCTCTACTATCTCTCGATCGTCAACCAGAACGAGCCGGGCGAGGGCATGGTGTTTGCCGACATGGGCGAACTCCAGCACGCGCTCGAGACCAAGGCGGTGACGCTGCACTCCAAGATCAAGGGCCGCTTCCGCTCGGTCGATGCGGACGGCAAGGTCGTGTCGAAGATCTACGACACCACGCCCGGCCGCATGATCATCGGCGAGCTTCTGCCGAAGAACGTCAATGTGCCGTACGAGACCGCCAACCAGGAGATGACCAAGAAGAACATCTCCAAGATGATCGACACCGTCTACCGCCATTGCGGTCAGAAGGAGACGGTCATTTTCTGCGATCGCATCATGGCCCTCGGCTTCAGCCACGCCTGCCGCGCCGGCATTTCGTTCGGCAAGGACGACATGCTGATCCCGGATGCCAAGATCAAGCTGGTTTCCGACACCGAGGCCTTGGCCAAGGAATACGAGCAGCAGTACAATGACGGCCTGATCACCCAGGGCGAGAAGTACAACAAGGTCGTCGACGCTTGGGCCAAGTGCTCGGAAAAGGTCGCCGACGAGATGATGGCTCGCATCAAGGCGGTCGAGTTCGAGGACAATGGCCGTCAAAAGCCGATGAACTCGATCTACATGATGTCGCACTCCGGTGCGCGCGGCTCGCCCACCCAGATGCGCCAGCTTGCTGGTATGCGCGGCCTGATGGCCAAGCCGAGCGGCGAGATCATCGAAACGCCGATCATCTCGAACTTCAAGGAAGGCCTGACCGTGCTCGAGTACTTCAACTCGACCCACGGCGCCCGCAAGGGTCTGGCCGACACCGCCTTGAAGACGGCGAACTCGGGTTACCTCACCCGTCGTCTGGTCGACGTGGCGCAGGACTGCATCGTCAACTCCGTCGACTGCGGCACCGACAAGGGCCTCACCATGCAGCCGATCGTCGATGCCGGCCAGGTCGTCGCTTCCGTCGGCCAGCGGGTTCTCGGCCGCACGGCGCTCGACGACATCACGCATCCGGTCACCGGTGAGGTTCTGGTCAAGGCCGGAACCCTGATGGACGAACGCGACGTCGAGCAGATCGAAAAGGCCGGCGTCCAGTCGGTCCGCATCCGCTCGGCGCTGACCTGCGACGTCAGGGTCGGTGTCTGCGCGGTCTGCTACGGACGCGATCTGGCCCGCGGCACCCCGGTCAACCAGGGCGAGGCTGTCGGCGTCATCGCGGCGCAGTCGATCGGCGAGCCGGGCACCCAGCTCACCATGCGTACCTTCCACATGGGCGGCACGGCGCAGGTGGTGGACTCGTCGTTCCTTGAAGCCTCGTATGAGGGCAAGGTCGAGATCCGCAACCGCAACGTGGTGCGCAACTCCGACGGCCAGCAGATGGTCATGGGCCGCAATATGGCCGTGCTGATCCTCGACGAGGCCGGCAAGGAGCGCGCCACGCACCGCCTCACCTATGGTTCGCGCATCTTCGTGGACGATGGCGACAAGGTGAAGCGCGGCCAGCGCATCGCCGAGTGGGATCCCTATACCCGCCCGGTCCTCACCGAAATCGAGGGCAAGGTGGCGTTCGAGGATCTGGTCGACGGCATTTCCGTCCAGGAAACGGCCGACGAATCGACCGGCATCACCAAGCGCGAGGTCATCGACTGGCGTTCGACGCCGCGCGGCAACGACCTCAAGCCGGCGATCGTAGTCCAGGACGCCAAGGGCAAGGTCGGCAAACTGTCGAAGGGCGGCGACGCTCGCTTCCTGCTCTCGGTCGAGGCCATTCTGTCGGTCGAGCCGGGTGCACAGGTTCGCCCCGGCGACGTGCTGGCGCGTATCCCGATGGAAAGCGCCAAGACCAAAGACATCACCGGCGGTCTGCCGCGTGTTGCCGAACTGTTCGAGGCACGCCGTCCGAAGGATCACGCCATCATCGCCGAGATCGATGGCACGATCCGCTTCGGCCGCGACTACAAGAACAAGCGTCGCATCATCATCGAGCCACATGACTCGACGCTTGAGCCGGTCGAATACCTGATCCCGAAAGGCAAGCCGTTCCATCTCCAGGACGGCGACGTCATCGAGAAGGGCGACTACATCCTCGACGGCAATCCGGCGCCGCACGACATCCTGGCGATCAAGGGCGTTGAGGCGCTTGCCTCCTACCTCGTCAACGAGATCCAGGAGGTCTACCGTCTGCAGGGCGTGTCGATCAACGACAAGCACATCGAGGTGATCGTTCGCCAGATGCTGCAGAAGGTCGAGATCACTGCGCAGGGCGACTCGACCTACATTCCGGGCGACCACGTCGACGTGATCGAGCTGGAAGAGGTCAACGAGCGCCTGGTCGAGGACGGCAAGAAGCCGGCCGAAGGCCAGCCGGTGCTGTTGGGCATCACCAAGGCCTCGCTGCAGACGCCGTCCTTCATCTCGGCCGCCTCCTTCCAGGAGACGACCAGGGTGCTGACCGAAGCGGCGGTTGCCGGCAAGACGGACATGCTGCAGGGGCTGAAGGAAAACGTCATCGTCGGCCGTCTGATCCCGGCCGGCACCGGCGGCACGATGAGCCAGATCCGGCGCATCGCCACCTCGCGTGACGAGCTGATCATCGACGAGCGCCGCAAGGCGTCGGGCGTCGAGGTCGCCGACCCGATGCTGACCGACATGGCTTCCGCCGCGCAGTAAGCGCGGCGGGTACAGATCTCAGGCAACGAAGCCGTCGGGGCAACCCGGCGGCTTTTTTGCATGTTGAGTTGGCGACGAACTGGAGGAGGCGTCGTCGAGTGTTGCGACTTGTTTCGATCGTCCGGCGCCGCCCCTCATTGCCCTGCCGGGCATTTCTCCCCGTAAACGGGGAGAAAGAAGCTGGCCGCAACCTTGGCGCTCTTTCTGCGACGGTGGAGATTGGCGAAATCTTTGATGACGGCGTCCTTCTCCCCGTTCACGGGGAGAAGATGGCGGCAGCCAGATGAGGGGCGGCGCGGCGATTGCAGAATGTCAGGACCGGAGAAGGCCACTCCTTGCAGCGCCGCGGCGTCAATCGAAAAACGCTTCCACCACATTGCGCTTGCCGAGCATAAAAGCGTCGGCGACATGTTGCAACGGAGCGAGATCGACGTCGGGAACGCCGGCGCGCACGATCTCGGCGAAGCGCTTGTAGAGCATCGGATATTCGGCTTCCGGCTCGTCGTGAACGATGCGGCCGTCGACCGCGAGTTTTGCGCCGCCGCCCGAAAGCACCATCGCGCCCTTGTCCGTCTCGGCCAGGATGTCCCAGCTTTGCGGGCCGGTCTGGCGCCAGTCGAGTTCCATCGCCACCGGCAAGCCGTTCGAGGTGCGGAAGGCGATGTGCGCGGCGATCGGGGCTGCACGGTTTTCGGGAAAATCGAGGATTGCCGAGCTGATGAACATCGCCGGCAATATGTGGGTCGCGATCGACAGCGCGTTGATGCCGGGATCGAAGACGCCGAAGCCGCCCGGCGCCCAGATCCAGTCCTGGTTCGGGTGCCAGCGGCGCACGTCCTCCTTCCAGTTGATGGCGGCCGACCTGATCTGGGTCGAGCCTAAAAATGCGCGCGCCGCTTCCACCGCCGGCGCATAGCGCGAATGCCAGCTGGCGAACAGCGAGACGCCGTTTGCCGCGGCCAGTGCTTTCAGGTCTTCGACCTCGCTGACCGTGGCGCCGGGTGGCTTTTCCAGAAAAACATGCTTTTTTGCTTCCAGCGCCGTCCGCGCGGCGTCGTAGCGGAACTGCGGCGGCATGCAGAGCGATACGGCCTCGAGCTCCGGCACGGCGTCGAGCATCGCCTCGATATCAGGAAAATTCGCGATGCCGTCCACCTTGCCGTGCCGGCTGGCGGCGGCGGTGAGCAGGTAGTCACGGTCCTTGGCCAGGGCCGGCAGGTGCTGGTCGCGAACAATCTTTCCCACGCCGACGATGCCGAGCTTGATGGGACCGCTATTCAGGGACATGGGAACTCCGCAGGTTGATATTGCGCTTGGTTCTTAACAGAGAACCGATGCCGGGCAAGCAGTGCCAGACCGCGACGGCCCCAGACCGCGACGGCCCCAAACCGCGACGGCCAGGGGCATGGCTGGTCACAGCGGCACGTCGAAGGTGACGATCGACACTTCGCCTTCGAGCGCGCCCTGATAGGCCGACAAATGCGGCTCTTCGTCGGGCACGCCGTCCAAGTCGCCGATCTGGTCGAGCTCCGCCTCGGCGTAGCCTTCGGCCGCGAGTGATTCGAGCGCCCGGCGCACCGCCGAATCGTCGTCGGGCGCGACCAGCATGAGGTGGACGCCTTCCGGCTTGCCGCCCTTTCTTTTCCACGCCCGGCCGGTGATGATGGTGACCGGGCGCTCATCATTGTCGTTCACGGGCCGATTCCTCCGGGCGAGGGGATTTGCGCTGTTCATGTCGCTTTTTCGCATGAAGCGTGGCTATGCAACAGCCGAGGGCCGGTCACTTTCTTCCTTGCTCTTGCAAAATGGCGAAAGAAAATTACATGCGCTTTTCGCATGGCTGCCAAGCCTCGGTTTCAGCGTAATATTTGGTGCTCCGGGGTTGACGGGCAACAGGCTTGCGAGTAGAAGCCGCCCAGTCAGAACCGATGTGAGGCTCTCCCTTCCGAAGCGACACGCTTTGGAGTTTGCCTCAAACAGGGTTCGTTTTACGAGCGAAAAGACATTTCCGGCGTGCATGAAGCGGTTTCCGCTTCCTCTGCCATTTGTTCGGGCAAGACCGCGAGGCGCGGTTTGTGGCCCGACTTTGCGTATGGAAATGACGCTTTGAGCGGCCCTGACCGGGCAAGACACGGAATTGAGAGACAAGAGGGTTTAATGCCTACCGTCAACCAGCTGATCCGCAAGCCGCGCATTGCGCCGGTGAAGCGCAACAAGGTCCCGGCCATGCAGCAGAACCCGCAGAAGCGGGGCGTCTGCACGCGCGTCTACACAACGACGCCGAAGAAGCCGAACTCGGCGCTGCGCAAGGTGGCCAAGATCCGCCTGACCAATGGTTTTGAAGTGATCGGCTACATCCCCGGCGAAGGCCACAACCTTCAGGAGCACTCGGTGGTGATGATCCGCGGCGGCCGCGTCAAGGATCTTCCGGGCGTCCGCTACCATATCATCCGCGGCGTGCTCGACACGCAGGGTGTGAAGAACCGCAAGCAGCGCCGTTCGAAATACGGCGCCAAGCGTCCGAAGTGACCGAAGCGTAGCCAAGGTCATCCCGGACGGCGCCAGGCGACGATCCGGGATCCAGGCCACCACGCAGAATTGAGGCAGAGAAAAAATGTCCCGTCGTCACAGTGCAGAAAAGCGTGAGATCAATCCGGACCCGAAGTTCGGCGATCTGATCGTCACCAAATTCATGAACGCCGTCATGTATGACGGCAAGAAGTCGGTTGCCGAGACCATCGTCTACGGCGCGCTCGACCAGGTCCAGTCCAAGACCAAGCAGGAGCCGGTCACCGTCTTCCATCAGGCGCTCGACAATGTCGCGCCGCATGTGGAAGTGCGTTCGCGCCGCGTCGGCGGCGCCACCTACCAGGTTCCGGTCGACGTGCGCCCCGAGCGTCGTCAGGCGCTGGCCATCCGCTGGCTGATCGCCGCCGCCCGCAACCGCAACGAGACCACGATGGTCGACCGCCTCTCCGGCGAGCTGATGGACGCGGCCAACAACCGCGGCACCGCCGTCAAGAAGCGTGAAGACACCCACAAGATGGCAGAAGCCAACCGCGCCTTCGCGCACTACCGCTGGTAAAGCGCGAACGAGACTGAAGAGGCACCTCCCATGGCCCGTGAATATAAAATCGAAGACTACCGCAATTTCGGTATCATGGCGCATATCGACGCCGGCAAGACGACGACCACCGAGCGCGTCCTCTACTACACGGGCAAGTCGCACAAGATCGGCGAAGTCCATGACGGCGCTGCGACCATGGACTGGATGGAGCAGGAGCAGGAACGCGGCATCACCATCACGTCCGCCGCGACCACGACCTTCTGGAAGGCTCGTGACGGCAAGATGCACCGCTTCAACATCATCGACACTCCCGGCCACGTCGACTTCACCATCGAGGTCGAGCGTTCGCTGCGCGTGCTCGACGGCGCCATTGCGCTGCTCGACGCCAACGCCGGTGTCGAGCCGCAGACGGAGACCGTCTGGCGCCAGGCCGACAAGTACCGCGTGCCGCGCATGATCTTCTGCAACAAGATGGACAAGATCGGCGCGGATTTCTATCGCTCGGTCGAAATGATCGGCTCGCGCCTCGGTGCGCAGGCTGTCGTCATGCAGCTGCCGATCGGCGCCGAGACCGAGTTCAAGGGTGTCGTCGATCTCGTCGAGATGAACGCGCTGGTCTGGCGCGACGAGACGCTCGGCGCCGCCTGGGACGTCGTCGAGATCCCGGACGACCTCAAGGCACGTGCCGAAGAATATCGCGAGAAGATGATCGAGGCCGCCGTCGAAATGGACGAGACGGCGCTCGAGAATTACCTCGAAGGCAAGATGCCCAGCAATGACGAGATCCGCGCCCTGATCCGCAAGGGCACCATCGCGGTGAAGTTCTACCCGATGTTCTGCGGCTCGGCCTTCAAGAACAAGGGCGTGCAGCCGCTGCTCGACGCAGTCGTCGAATATCTGCCGTCGCCGGCCGACGTTCCGGCCATCAAGGGCGTCGACGCAAAGACCGACGCCGAGATCGAGCGTCACGCCGACGACAGCGAGCCGCTGTCGATGCTCGCCTTCAAGATCATGAACGACCCGTTCGTCGGATCGCTCACCTTTGCCCGCATCTATTCGGGCAAGCTCACCAAGGGCATCTCGGTCGACAATACGGTGAAGGGCAAGAAGGAGCGCATCGGCCGCATGCTGCAGATGCATGCGAATTCGCGCGCTGACGTCGAAGAGGCTTTCGCCGGCGACATCGTCGCTTTGGCCGGCCTCAAGGACACGACGACTGGCGACACGCTCTGCGATCCGCTGCATCCGGTCATCCTCGAGCGCATGGAATTCCCCGATCCGGTCATCCAGATCGCGATCGAGCCGAAGACCAAGAACGACCAGGAAAAGATGGGCCTTGCGCTGCATCGCCTGGCCGCCGAGGACCCGTCCTTCCGCGTCAAGACCGACGAGGAAAGCGGCCAGACGATCATCTCCGGCATGGGCGAACTCCACCTCGACATCATCGTCGACCGCATGCGTCGCGAGTTCAAGGTCGAGGCCAATGTTGGCGCGCCGCAGGTGGCCTATCGCGAGACGATCACCCGCAGGCACGAGCAGGACTACACCCACAAGAAGCAGACCGGCGGCACCGGCCAGTTCGCCCGTGTCAAGATCCTGTTCGAACCGAATCCGGAAAGCAGTGAATTCCTGTTCGAATCCAAGATCGTCGGCGGCGCAGTGCCGAAGGAATACATCCCCGGTGTCGAAAAGGGCATCAACAGCGTCATGACCTCTGGCCCGTTCGCCGGCTTCCCGATGATCGGCGTCAAGGCGACGCTGATCGACGGCGCCTACCATGATGTCGACTCCTCGGTGCTCGCCTTCGAAATCGCCGGCCGTGCCTGCTTCCGTGAAGCGGCGCCCAAGCTTGGCGTGCAGCTGCTCGAGCCGATCATGAAGGTCGAAGTGGTGACGCCGGAAGATTATGTCGGCAGCGTCATCGGTGATCTGAACGGCCGTCGCGGCCAGATTCAGGGCCAGGAATCGCGCGGCGTGGCGGTGGTTGTGAACGCCATGGTGCCGCTCGCCAACATGTTCAAATACGTCGACAATTTGCGCTCGATGAGCCAGGGCCGCGCGGCCTATACGATGCAGTTCGATCACTACGAGCCGGTCCCCACCGCGGTCGCTCAGGAAGTCCAGAAGAAATACGCGTAACCCCAACGGGTTGCAGCGCTAACTTAATTCAAAGCCCGCACGGGCGAGCAGGAATGGAGAGATCACATGGCAAAAGGTAAATTCGAGCGTACAAAGCCTCATGTGAACATCGGCACGATTGGCCATGTCGATCATGGCAAGACGTCGCTGACGGCGGCGATCACCAAGTATTTTGGCGAATACAAGCGCTACGACCAGATCGATGCGGCGCCCGAGGAGAAGGCGCGCGGCATCACCATCTCGACGGCGCATGTCGAATACGAGACGGCCAACCGCCACTACGCCCATGTCGACTGCCCCGGCCACGCCGACTACGTCAAGAACATGATCACCGGTGCTGCGCAGATGGACGGCGCGATCCTGGTTGTGTCGGCCGCCGACGGCCCGATGCCGCAGACCCGCGAGCACATCCTGCTGGCCCGCCAGGTCGGCGTGCCGTCGATCGTGGTGTTCTTGAACAAGGTCGACCAGGTCGACGACGCCGAGCTGCTCGAACTGGTCGAGCTCGAGGTGCGCGAGCTCCTGACCAAGAACGAGTTCCCCGGCGACGACATTCCGATCGTCAAGGGTTCGGCACTTGCGGCACTCGAAGATTCCGACAAGAAGATCGGCGAGGATTCGATCCGCGAACTGATGGCTGCGGTCGACGACTACATCCCGACGCCGGTTCGCCCGCTCGACAAGCCGTTCCTGATGCCGATCGAGGACGTGTTCTCGATCTCCGGCCGCGGCACGGTTGTGACCGGCCGCGTCGAGCGCGGCGTGGTCAAGGTCGGCGAGGAGCTTGAGATCGTCGGCATCCGTCCGACCACCAAGACGACCTGCACCGGCGTCGAGAT
This sequence comes from Mesorhizobium sp. WSM4810, assembly GCF_055811235.1. Taxonomy (NCBI): domain Bacteria; kingdom Pseudomonadati; phylum Pseudomonadota; class Alphaproteobacteria; order Hyphomicrobiales; family Phyllobacteriaceae; genus Mesorhizobium; species Mesorhizobium sp. WSM4810. Next base: position 47,079 of record NZ_JBVVQV010000027.1, read on the forward strand.
GTTCCGCAAGCTGCTCGACCAGGGCCAGGCCGGCGACAACATCGGCGCGCTGCTGCGCGGTGTCGACCGTGAAGGTGTCGAGCGCGGCCAGGTTCTGGCCAAGCCGGGCACGGTCAAGCCGCACAAGAAGTTCGTCGCCGAAGCCTACATCCTGACCAAGGACGAGGGCGGCCGTCACACGCCGTTCTTCACCAACTACCGGCCGCAGTTCTACTTCCGCACGACCGACGTGACCGGCATCGTGTCGCTGCCGGAAGGCACCGAGATGGTGATGCCGGGCGACAACATCACCGTCGATGTCGAGCTGATCGTGCCGATCGCCATGGAAGAGAAGCTGCGCTTCGCCATCCGTGAAGGCGGCCGCACCGTCGGTGCCGGCATCGTCGTCACCATCAAAGAGTAATTTGGACTTAAACCGATCTGTCGCGGGCGCTGCCCGCGCCGCGCCAGAACAAGGAAGTGACGCATGAACGGACAGAATATCCGCATCCGCCTGAAGGCGTTTGATCACCGGGTGCTTGACGCCTCGACGCGGGAAATCGTGTCGACGGCCAAGCGCACCGGCGCCAACGTCCGCGGCCCCATTCCGCTGCCGACGCGGATCGAAAAGTTCACGGTCAACCGGTCGCCTCACGTCGACAAGAAGAGCCGCGAGCAGTTCGAGATGCGCACGCACAAGCGTCTGCTCGACATCGTCGATCCGACCCCGCAGACGGTCGACGCTTTGATGAAGCTCGATCTTGCTGCCGGTGTCGACGTCGAGATCAAGCTCTAAGGAACCAGAGCGGCGGGGCGACCCGGAACTCTGAAGGAACAAGAGGCGTGGAGGGGCGACAGCCCCGACAGGGAACTCTGAAGGAACAAGAGGCGTGGAGGGGCGACAGCCCCGACAGGGAACTCTAAAGGAATGAACCGATGCGTTCAGGTGTGATTGCAAAGAAGGTGGGAATGACCCGCATCTACAACGATGCCGGGGAACATGTTCCCGTCACCGTTCTCCAGATGGAGAACTGCCAGGTCGTGGCGCAGCGCACGCAGGAGAAGAACGGCTATACCGCCGTCCAGCTCGGCGTTGGCCTTGCCAAGGTGAAGAACACGTCGAAGGCGATGCGCGGCCATTTCGCGACCGCTTCCGTCGAGCCGAAGGCCAAGGTTGCCGAGTTCCGCGTCTCCGCCGACAACATGATCGATGTCGGCGCCGAGATCACCGTCGATCATTTCGTCGTCGGCCAGAAGGTCGATGTGACGGGAACCACGATCGGCAAGGGTTTCCAGGGCGTCATCAAGCGGCACCACATGGGCGGCGGCCGCGCGACCCACGGCAACTCGGTCTCGCACCGTACGCACGGCTCGACCGGCCAGCGCCAGGACCCGGGCAAGGTGTTCAAGGGCAAGCATATGGCCGGCCACATGGGTGACACCCGCGTCACCACGCAGAATGTCGAGGTCGTCTCGACCGATGCCGATCGCGGTCTGATCCTGATCCGCGGCGCGGTTCCCGGTTCGAAGGGCGCCTGGATCCTTGTCCGTGACGCAGCCAAGGTTGCGCTGCCGGCCAATGCGCCGAAGCCCGCCGCAATCCGCGCCATTGCAACCAATGGTGGCGCCAAGAACGATGCCCCGGCCACAGTAGATGCCCCGGCCACAGAGGGAGCGGAATAATGGACCTCAAGATCACAACGCTTGGCGGCAAGGACGCCGGCAAGGTGAAACTCTCCGAGGAGATTTTCGGCCTTGATCCGCGCGAGGACATCCTGCAGCGCGTCGTGCGCTGGCAGCTTGCCAAGAAGCAGCAGGGCACGCACAAGACCAAGGGTCGCGCCGAGATCGCCCGCACCGGCGCCAAGATGTACAAGCAGAAGGGTACGGGCCGCGCCCGTCACCATTCGGCACGCGCTCCGCAGTTCCGCGGCGGCGGCAAGGCCCACGGCCCGGTCGTCCGCAGCCATGAGCACGATTTGCCGAAGAAGGTGCGTGCGCTGGGCCTCAAGCATGCTCTCTCGGCCAAGGCCAAGAGCGCCTCGCTCATCATCATCGATGAGCTGATGCTGACCGAGGCCAAGACCAAGGCGCTGATCGCGAATTTCGCGACGCTGGGCCTGTCCAACGCCCTGCTGATCGGCGGCGCCGAGCTCGACAAGAATTTCAAGCTGGCGGCGACGAACATCCCGAACATCGACGTGCTGCCCATCCAGGGCATCAACGTCTACGACATTCTGCGCCGCGGCACGCTGGTCCTTTCGAAGGCCGCCGTCGAGGCTCTCGAGGAGCGCTTCAAATGACCGACCTTCGTCACTACGACGTGATCGTCTCGCCGGCGATCACCGAAAAGTCGACCATGGCTTCCGAGCAGAACCAGGTCGTCTTCAACGTCGCCAAGAAGGCGTCGAAGCCGGAAATCAAGGCTGCCGTCGAAGCGCTGTTCGGCGTCAAGGTGATGGCCGTGAACACGCTTGTCCGCAAGGGCAAGATCAAGCGCTTCCGCGGCACGATCGGCCGCCAGAGCGACGTCAAGAAGGCGATTGTGACGCTGGCCGACGGCCAGTCGATCGACGTCGCGACGGGTCTCTGAGCAAGACCGCGAGGACAACAGACATGGCACTGAAAAAATTCAACCCGATAACGCCGAGCACCCGTCAGCTGGTCATCGTCGACCGCTCGGGCCTCTACAAAGGCAAGCCCGTCAAGGGCCTGACCCAGGGCCTGACCAAATCGGGCGGCCGCAACAATTACGGCCGCATCACGGCCCGCTTCATCGGCGGCGGTCACAAGCGTACGTACCGCATCATAGACTTCAAGCGCCGCAAGTTCGACATTGTCGGCACGGTCGAGCGTATCGAATACGATCCGAACCGCAGCGCCTTCATCGCGCTGATCAAGTATGACGATGGCGAGCTGTCCTACATCATCGCTCCGCAGCGCCTTGCTGCCGGCGACAAGATCGTGGCCGGCGAAGCGGTCGACGTGAAGCCGGGCAATGCGATGCCGCTGGCCTCGATGCCGGTCGGCACGATCGTCCACAACATCGAGCTGAAGCCGGGCAAAGGTGCCCAGGTTGCCCGTTCGGCTGGCGGTTATGCCCAGCTCGTCGGCCGTGACCAGGGCATGGCGATCCTGCGCCTCAACTCAGGCGAGCAGCGTGTCGTCCACGGCTCGTGCATGGCCACTGTCGGCGCCGTGTCCAACCCGGACCACGGCAACATCAATGACGGCAAGGCAGGCCGCACGGTGTGGCGGGGAAAACGTCCGCACAACCGCGGCGTGACCATGAACCCGGTCGACCATCCGCACGGCGGCGGCGAAGGCCGCACCTCGGGTGGCCGCCATCCGGTTTCGCCTTGGGGCAAGCCGACCAAGGGCAAGAAGACGCGGTCCAATAAGGCGACCGACAAGTTCATCCTGCGCTCGCGCCATCAGCGCAAGAGCTAAGAAGAGGTAACGCCAAGTGACTCGTTCGATTTGGAAAGGCCCCTTCATCGACGGCTACCTTCTCAAGAAGGTAGACAAGGTTCGTGAAGGTGGTCGCAATGAGGTGATCAAGATGTGGAGCCGTCGCTCCACCATCCTGCCGCAGTTCGTCGGCTTCACCTTCGGTGTTTACAACGGCCAGAAGCACGTTCCCGTTTCGGTGAACGAGGACATGGTCGGCCACAAGTTCGGTGAATTCGCTCCGACCCGGACCTATTACGGTCACGGCGCGGATAAGAAGGCGAAGAGGAAATAATCATGGGCAAGGCCAAAGCTCCGCGCAGGCTTGCTGACAACGAAGCGCGCGCCGTGTTGCGCACGATCCGTATCAGCCCGCAGAAGCTGAACCTGGTTGCCGCGCTGATCCGCGGCAAGAAGGTCGCGACAGCGCTTTCCGATCTCGAATTCTCGGCCAAGCGGATTTCCGGCACGGTCAAGAAGACGCTGGAATCGGCGATCGCCAACGCGGAAAACAACCACGACCTCGACGTCGATGCGCTGATCGTGGCGGAAGCCTATGTCGGCAAGTCGATCGTCATGAAGCGGTTCCATGCCCGTGGCCGTGGCCGCGCCAGCCGTATCGAGAAGCCGTTCTCGCACCTCACGATCGTCGTTCGTGAAGTCGAAGAAAAAGTGGAGGCCGCATAATGGGCCAGAAAATCAATCCGATCGGTCTGCGTCTCGGCATCAACCGCACCTGGGATTCGCGCTGGTTCGCCAACACCGGCGAATACGGCAAGCTGCTGCACGAGGACATCAAGATCCGCAAGTATCTTGAGAAGGAACTCAAGCAGGCTGCGATTTCTAAGGTCGTGATCGAGCGTCCGCACAAGAAGTGCCGCGTCACCATCCATGCGGCGCGTCCGGGCCTGATCATCGGCAAGAAGGGCGCCGACATCGAGAAGCTTCGTAGGAAGCTGATGGAGATGACGAAGTCCGAGACGCATTTGAACATCGTCGAAGTGCGTAAGCCGGAGATCGACGCGACGCTGGTCGCCCAGTCGATCGCCCAGCAGCTCGAGCGCCGTATCGCGTTCCGCCGCGCCATGAAGCGCGCCGTGCAGTCGGCGATGCGCCTCGGTGCCGAAGGCATCCGCATCAACTGCGCCGGCCGTCTCGGCGGCGCCGAGATCGCGCGCATGGAATGGTATCGCGAAGGTCGCGTGCCGCTGCATACGCTGCGCGCCGACGTCGACTACGGCACGGCCGAAGCACACACCGCCTACGGCATCTGCGGTGTCAAGGTCTGGGTGTTCAAGGGCGAAATCCTCGAGCACGACCCGATGGCTTCGGAGCGCCGCGCCACCGAGGGCGATCATGCGCATGGCGGTGGTGGTGAGCGCGAACGCGGTCGCCGTCGCGAAAACGCCTGAGACAGTTGAGAATTTGGAGTTAGAACGATGCTGCAGCCAAAGCGCACAAAGTTCCGCAAGCAGTTCAAGGGTCGTATCCACGGTGCCGCCAAGGGTGGCACCAATCTGGATTTCGGTGGTTTCGGGCTGAAGGCGCTTGAGCCGAACCGCGTCACTGCGCGTGAGATCGAGGCGGCCCGCCGCGCGATCACCCGCGAGATGAAGCGCGCCGGCCGCGTCTGGATCCGTATCTTCCCGGACGTGCCGGTGACGTCGAAGCCGACCGAAGTCCGCATGGGCAAGGGCAAGGGCGCGGTCGATTACTGGGCGGCGCGCGTCAAGCCTGGCCGGATCATGTTCGAGATCGACGGCGTCAATGAGGAAACCGCCCGTGAGGCGCTGCGTCTCGGCGCGGCCAAGCTCTCGGTCAGGACGCGCTTCGTACAGCGCATCGCAGAATAAGGACGGGTTGATCATGAAAGCCGAAGACATCCGGACCAAGACCCAGGACCAGCTGACCGACGAGTTGGCCAGCCTGAAGAAGGAGCAGTTCAACCTGCGCTTCCAGAAGGCCACCGGCCAGCTCGAGAAGACCGCGCGCGTGAGGCAGGTCCGCAAGGACATTGCGCGTATCAAGACCATCGCTGCGGAAAAATCCGCGGCTAAGAAGGCTTAAGGACGAAAACCATGCCAAAGCGCATTCTGCAGGGCACCGTCGTCAGCGACAAAAACGAGAAGACGGTTGTCGTCAAGGTCGAACGGCGCTTCACGCATCCCGTGATGAAGAAGACCGTGCGCATGACCAAGAAGTACAAGGCGCACGACGAGAACAACGCCCACAAGGTCGGCGATCAGGTGTTCATCCAGGAATCGAAGCCGATTTCCAAGGACAAGCGCTGGACCGTCGTGTCTTCGGACCAGGCGTAAACAACGAATTTTGGACAGACCGGGGAGGGGCTTTGCGCCCGTCCCGTTAGAAGAGAAGAAGGCGGCCAGTCATGATTCAGATGCAAACAAACCTCGACGTCGCGGATAATTCCGGCGCCCGTCGTGTCATGTGCATCAAGGTGCTGGGCGGCTCGAAGCGGAAATACGCTTCCGTCGGCGACATCATCGTGGTGTCGATCAAGGAAGCCATCCCGCGCGGCCGCGTCAAGAAGGGCGATGTGATGAAGGCGGTCGTGGTTCGCACGGCCAAGGACATCCGCCGCCCGGACGGCAGCGTGATCCGTTTCGACAAGAACGCGGCCGTTCTCGTCGACAACAAGAAAGAGCCGATCGGCACGCGTATCTTTGGACCGGTTCCGCGCGAACTCCGCGCCAAGAACCACATGAAGATCATCTCGCTCGCGCCTGAAGTGCTGTAAGGAGCCGGACCAATGCAGAAGATTAGAAAAGGCGACAAGGTCGTCGTGCTGGCCGGCAAGGACAAGGGCCGTTCGGGCGAAGTCCTCTCGGTACAGCCGAAGGAAGACACCGCGCTGGTGCGCGGCGTCAACATGATCCGTCGTCACCAGAAGCAGTCCCAGTCCCAAGAGGGCGGGATCATCACCAAGGAAGCGCCGATCCAGCTGTCGAACATCGCGCTGGCCGACCCCAAGGATGGCAAGCCGACCCGTGTCGGCTTCATCTTCCAGAAGGACGGCAAGAAGGTGCGCGTCGCCAAGCGCTCGGGAGAAGTCATCAATGGCTAAGGCTCAAACCAAGCAGGCGACTGCCCAGAACACGCCGCGCCTCAAGCAGGTCTACAACGAGACCATCCGCAAGGCGCTGCAGGAGCAGTTCGGCTACGAGAACGAGATGCAGGTTCCGCGCATCGACAAGATCGTGCTGAACATGGGCGTCGGCGAAGCGACCGGCGATTCGAAGAAGCCTTCGATCGCGGCGGAAGATCTTGCGCTGATCGCCGGCCAGAAGGCCGTCGTCACGCACGCGCGCAACTCGATCGCCGGCTTCAAGGTCCGCGAAAAGATGCCGATCGGCGCCAAGGTCACGCTGCGCAAGGAACGCATGTACGAGTTCCTCGACCGCCTCGTGAACATCGCGCTGCCGCGCGTCCGCGACTTCCGCGGACTCAATCCGAAGAGCTTCGATGGCCGTGGCAACTATGCCATGGGCATCAAGGAACACATCGTGTTCCCGGAGATCAACTACGACAAGGTTGATCAGATCTGGGGCATGGACGTCATCGTTTGTACGACTGCGAAGACGGACGACGAAGCCAGGGCATTGCTCAAGGCCTTCAACTTCCCCTTCCGCCAGTAACGGCAGCGAGAAAAGGAAAAATCTGAAATGGCAAAGACCAGCTCAGTCGAGAAGAACAACAGGCGCCGCAAGCTTGTGGACCAGTACGCTGCCAAGCGTAAGGTCCTCAAGGCGATCATCATGGATCAGTCCAAGCCGATGGAAGAGCGCTTCCGCGCTCAGCTGAAGCTTGCGGCACTGCCGCGCAACTCGGCCAAGATCCGCATCCGCAACCGCTGTGAAGTCACCGGACGTCCGCGTGCCTATTATCGCAAGCTCAAAGTATCGCGCATCGCGCTTCGTGATCTCGGCAATAACGGCCAGATCCCGGGCCTGGTCAAGTCGAGCTGGTAAGGAGGACATAACATGTCATTGAGCGATCCTCTCGGCGATATGCTGACCCGCATCCGCAACGCCTATGGCCGCAAGAAGTCGAGCGTTTCGACGCCGGCCTCGCGCCTGCGCACCCGCGTCCTCGACGTGCTGAAGGCGGAAGGCTATATCCGCGACTACAGCCAGACCGACTTCGACAACGGCAAGTCCGAAATCGAGATCGAGCTGAAGTATTTCGACGGAGCGCCGGTGGTGCGCGAAATCGCCCGCGTCTCGAAGCCGGGCCGTCGCGTTTACGTTTCGGCGAAGTCGATCCCGCACGTCGCCAACGGCCTCGGCATCGCCATCCTTTCGACGCCGAAGGGCGTGATGGCCGACCACGAAGCGCGTGAACAGAATGTCGGCGGGGAAATCCTCTGCCAGATCTTCTGATCTGGAGCGCGATCCCGAACCGAACCACGCAGTGAAACGTGGAACCCGGATTCGGACAAGATCACGCTCGAAACAGAGACCTGAAACAAGAGAAGTGACGAGGACAACAAAATGTCTCGTATTGGAAAGAAACCCGTTTCGCTGCCGCAGGGCGTGACCGCGACCGTCGACGGCCAGACCGTCACGGCGAAGGGCCCCAAGGGTGAGCTGAAGTTCGTGGTCAACGACGAAGTGCTGGTCAAGATGGAAGGCAGCGAGATCGCTGTCCAGCCACGCGACCAGACCAAGACCGCCCGTTCCAAATGGGGCATGTCGCGCACGCAGATCGTCAACATCCTGCAGGGCGTCAAGGACGGTTTCGAAAAGAAGCTCGAGATCACCGGCGTTGGCTATCGCGCCGCCATGCAGGGCAAGAACCTGCAGCTGGCGCTCGGCTTCAGCCATGACGTCGTCTACGAAACGCCGCAGGACATCACCATCACCGTGCCGAAGCCGACGGAAATCACCGTGACCGGCATCGACAAGCAGAAGGTCGGTCAGGTTGCTGCCGAGATCCGCGAATATCGCGGTCCCGAGCCGTACAAGGGCAAGGGCGTCCGTTACGCTGGCGAGAAGATCGTCCGCAAGGAAGGCAAGAAGAAGTAGTTTCGTCAATGGTGAACGGTGAATGGTAAAATGGCAGAAGGATAGAGCAGGAGCCGGGCGGCACCTGGTTTCTACCTTTCACCATTTTTCCATTCACCATTCACTGCAAATCAACGCCGCGGGGAGCGGTCGCGGGAGGCTTGCCCTACCGCACAGGGTTGCCCCCGTTTTTTGAAGGCAAGGAACTGATATCATGGGCTCGAAAGACTCCACCCAACGCCGCGCTCAGCGCGTCCGCCGCCAGATCAAGAAGGTCGCCGGCGAGCGTCCGCGTCTGTCGGTCCACCGCACGTCGAAGAACATCTACGTCCAGGTCATCGACGACGCCAAGGGCCACACCATCGCTGCCGCCTCGACGCTGGAGAAGGACCTCAAGGGTTCGCTCAAGACCGGTGCCGACACTGCCGCCGCTGTGGCAATCGGCAAGCTGATTGCCGAGCGCGCTTCGAAAGCCGGCGTCAAGGAAGTCGTCTTCGACCGCGGACCATACATCTATCACGGCCGCGTCAAGGCGCTGGCCGAGGCCGCCCGTGAAGGTGGCTTGAGCTTCTAAAGCATGATCCCGAACCGGAGGTCAGCGCAGCAAAAAGTTGCAGACTTTTTGGATAAGATCATGCGAAGGGAAAAATGAATTTCGCCCCCGGCAACCCACAGCGGTGCCGGATATCATCATCAACCGTGCTTCCGGAAAAAAACAAGGAACAGGATATGGCACAGGAACGTAGGGATGGCGGCCGCGGCCGTGATCGCGAAGAGCGCGACGACGGCATGGTGGACAAGCTCGTCCACATCAACCGCGTCGCCAAGGTCGTCAAGGGCGGCCGGCGCTTCGGCTTTGCAGCACTCGTCGTCGTCGGCGACCAGAAGGGCCGTGTCGGCTTCGGTCACGGCAAGGCGCGCGAAGTGCCAGAGGCGATCCGCAAGGCGACCGAATCGGCCAAGCGCGACATGATCTTCGTGCCGCTGCGCTCGGGCCGTACGCTGCATCACGACGTCGAAGGACGCTGGGGTGCCGGACGCGTTCTGCTGCGCGCTGCCAAGCAGGGTACCGGCATCATCGCCGGCGGCCCGATGCGCGCCGTCTTCGAGACGCTCGGCATGCATGACGTGGTCGCCAAGTCGATGGGTTCATCGAACCCCTACAACATGGTTCGCGCCACCTTCGACGCGCTGAAGAGCCAGATGCATCCCAAGGATGTGGCTGCCGCGCGTGGCATCAAGTATTCGACCCTTCAGGCCCGCCGCGGCACCGCCGTTGCGGCCGAAGAATAGTCGACGCTGACCAGGGATATTGACCATGGCCAAGAAAGCAACCAAGACCATCACCGTCGAGCAGATCGGTTCGCCGATCCGCCGGCCGAAGGAGCAGCGCGCGACGCTGGTCGGCCTCGGCCTCAACAAGATGCACAAGCAGCGCACGCTGGAGGACACCCCCTCCGTGCGCGGCATGATCGCTGCCGTCCAGCATCTCGTCCGCGTCGTGGACGAGGGCTGAACCAGAGCGCAGGAGAACTCAGATGAAACTCAACGATCTGCGTGACAAGGACGGCGCGACGCATTCCAGGAAGCGTCTCGGCCGCGGCATCGGTTCCGGCTCGGGCAAGACCGCCGGTCGCGGCGTCAAGGGCCAGAAGGCGCGCTCCGGCGTCGCCGTCAACGGCTTCGAGGGTGGCCAGATGCCGCTCTACCGGCGCTTGCCGAAGCGTGGCTTCAACAACATCTTCGCCAAGAGCTTTGCCGTCGTGTCGCTGGCCCGCATCCAGGCTGCGCTCGATGCCAAGAAGCTCGACGCCAAGACGACCGTGACCGCCGAAGCGCTGGTCGCGGCCGGCGTCATCCGCCGCGTCAAGGACGGCGTGCGCATCCTCTCCGACGGCGAGATCAAGTCGAAGCTTGCCTTCGACGTGGCCGGCGCCTCCAAGGCTGCCGTCGAGAAGATCGAAAAGGCCGGCGGTTCGGTGAAGCTGCCGGAAAAGGCAGCAGCCGAGTAATGGCGATTTGAAGCGCGATCGGCAAGAGCGGGACACGTTTTGCTTTTGATTGCGCTTTGATCCGATCAATATGGCGGCCGCGTCAACGCGGCCGCTTGCATGTTTGCAGTCCGGAGCTTATCTCGTGAGCTTCGGTGACACGCGCCGCCTGAGTTGCGGGCCATCGAGCGTGACCAAGCGGAGAATCAGGCATGGCTTCGGCTGCTGAACAACTAGCCTCGAATCTGAATTTCTCGGCCTTCGCCAAGGCGGAGGATCTGAAGAAGCGCATCTGGTTCACAGTTGGCGCGCTGCTCGTGTACCGCCTCGGCACCTATATCCCGCTGCCCGGCATCAATCCCGACGCTTTCGCCCAGGCCTTCTCGTCGCAAAGCAAGGGCGTGCTTGGCATGTTCAACATGTTCGCCGGCGGCGCCGTCGAGCGCATGGCGATCTTTGCCCTCGGCATCATGCCCTATATCTCCGCTTCCATCATCATGCAGCTGATGACCTCCGTCATCCCGTCACTGGAGTCGCTGAAGAAGGAAGGCGAGCAGGGCCGCAAGGTCATCAACCAGTATACTCGCTACGGCACCGTGCTTTTGGCGCTGGTCCAGGCCTACGGCATTGCGGTCGGGCTGGAAGGCGGCAGCGGCATCGTCAGCGATCCCGGCATGTTCTTCCGCATCTCGACCGTCATCACGCTGGTCGGCGGCACCATGTTCCTGATGTGGCTCGGCGAGCAGATCACCGCCCGCGGCATCGGCAACGGCATTTCGCTGATCATCTTTGCCGGCATCGTCGCTGGCCTGCCGCAAGCCATCTCCGGTACGCTGGAACTTGGCCGCACCGGCGCGCTGTCGACCGGCCTGATCCTGGCGATCATCGTTCTTGCCGTCGTCGTCATCGCGCTGATCGTGTTCTTCGAGCGCGCCCAGCGGCGCTTGCTGATCCAGTATCCCAAGCGCCAGGTCGGCAACCGCATGTTCCAGGGCGACACCTCGCACCTGCCGCTCAAGCTCAACACGGCCGGCGTCATTCCGCCGATCTTCGCCTCTTCGCTGCTGTTGCTGCCGGCGACGGTCGCCGGCTTCTCGCAGACGACCAACATGCCAGCCTGGGCCAGCACCGTCCTGGCGGCACTCGGTCATGGCCAGCCGCTCTACATGGCGTTCTATGCGGCGATGATCGTGTTTTTCGCCTTCTTCTATACGGCGATCGTCTTTAACCCGAAGGACACCGCCGACCAGCTCAAGAAGCATTCGGGTTTCATTCCGGGCTACCGTCCCGGCGAGCGCACCGCGGATTACATCGACTATGTCCTTACCCGCATAACTGTCGTCGGCGCCATTTATCTGGTGCTGGTGTGTCTGCTGCCCGAGTTCCTGATTTCAGCGACTGGCGTACCATTCTACCTCGGTGGCACATCGCTTCTGATCGTGGTCAGTGTAACGCTCGACACGGTGGCGCAAATTCAGGGTCACCTGATCGCGCACCAGTATGAGGGCCTGATCAAGAAGTCGAAGCTGCGCGGGGGGAAGAAGGCCAGATGAGGTTGATATTGCTTGGGCCGCCAGGGGCGGGCAAGGGGACACAAGCACAAAGACTGGTAGAAAAATACGGCATACCCCAACTCTCGACGGGCGATATGCTGCGCGCTGCTGTCCAGGCCGGCACCGAAGTCGGCAAACGGGCCAAGGCGGTGATGGACGCTGGCGAACTGGTTTCCGACGCCATCGTCAACGCTATCGTCGCCGAGCGTATCGATCAGGCCGATTGCGCAAGGGGATTCATCCTTGACGGATATCCGCGAACCCTGGTGCAGGCGGACGCGGTTGAATCGATGCTCTCGGCTCGCCGACTCACTCTCGACGCCGTCATCGAACTTGTCGTCGACGACAAGGCGCTGGTTGGCCGAATCGGCAAGCGCGCCGAAGAGGCCAAGGCCGCGGGTCTGCCGGTGCGCAAGGACGACAATCCGGCGGTGTTCGAAGAGCGCCTGAAGGAGTACTACAAGAAGACGTCGCCGCTGATCGGCTACTACTATGCCAAGGGCAAGCTGAGAGGTGTCGACGGCATGGCCGACATCGATGCGGTGACGCGACAGATCGAAGCGGTGCTCACGGCTGCGACCCCAGTGGCGGCGCAAGGGTCTGCGTACGGAAAATAAACGATTGCGCTTGACTGGAGCGGTTCGCTGGGGTATGGCGGCCCGTCTTCCTATCAGGCATGAGGCTTGCTTGCCCGCAAGGGCAAGGCAGCCTCGTTGAACTGGAAACTCCCGCATGGGCCGGCCTCCACCGGACGCGGGGCAACTTTGACAGCGCCGGCTTGTCCGGCCCACATGGAGAAGAGAAGAACATGGCTCGTATAGCCGGCGTCAACATTCCGACCAACAAGCGCGTCGTCATTGCGCTTCAGTACATTCACGGCATTGGCAAGAGCTTCGCCCAGGAGATCGTCGACAAGGTCGGCATCCCGGCCGAGCGTCGCGTCAACCAGCTGACCGACGCGGAAGTGCTGCAGATCCGCGAGACGATCGACCGTGACTACCAGGTCGAGGGCGATCTGCGCCGCGAAGTATCGATGAACATCAAGCGGCTCATGGACCTCGGCTGCTATCGCGGCCTGCGTCATCGCCGCTCGCTGCCGGTTCGCGGCCAGCGCACGCATACCAATGCGCGCACCCGCAAGGGTCCGGCCAAGTCGATCGCCGGCAAGAAGAAGTAATTTAGGGCAGTACGGGAGTAGGGCAGTAAGGCAATAGGATCGGCAGACATACTGCCCTACTGCCGTATTCCCCTACTGCCTTCTCCCTGGTGGAGCCGCTGGCATTACGGCGGTGTAGAGATCAACTGAAAGGACCATCATGGCCAAGGAAGCCACACGTGTTCGCCGTCGCGAACGCAAGAATATCTCGTCGGGCGTTGCCCACGTCAACTCGACCTTCAACAACACGATGATCACCATCACCGACGCGCAGGGCAATTCGATTGCCTGGTCGTCGGCGGGAGCCCAGGGCTTCAAGGGGTCTCGCAAGTCGACCCCGTTCGCTGCCCAGATGGCTGCCGAGGACGTTGCCAAGAAGGCCCAGGAACACGGCATGCGCATGCTTGAGGTCGAGGTCTGCGGACCCGGCTCAGGTCGTGAATCGGCGCTGCGCGCATTGCAGGCAGCCGGCTTCACCATCACCTCGATCCGTGATGTGACGCCGATCCCGCACAATGGCTGCCGCCCGCGCAAGAAGCGCCGCGTCTAAAGATTGTCGCCCAAGCATTGCCTCGGGCCTGAACCGAGAGCGCAGCGATTTGGGGCAACGACAGGCATAAGAACAGAGACCTGAAGCGCTACGCGCTTTAGGGAAAAAATTACCGAACGCCGCGCGAACGCCAGGAGCGTTCCTCCACGGCATTCCAGGTCGCCCGCCACGATTGGATGGTGGCGGGTCAACGGAAGGAAAGCATCATGATCCAGAAAAATTGGCAGGAACTGATCAAGCCGAACAAGATCGAGTTCTCTTCGAAGAAGAAGACGCTGACCACGCTGGTCGCCGAGCCGCTCGAGCGCGGCTTTGGCCTGACCCTCGGCAACGCGCTGCGTCGCGTGCTTCTGTCTTCGCTGCGTGGCGCGGCGGTGACCGCCGTGCAGATCGACGGTGTTCTGCATGAATTCTCGTCCATCGCCGGCGTGCGCGAGGACGTGACCGATATCGTCTTGAATATCAAGGAAATCGCCATCCGCATGGAAGGCGACGGCCCCAAGCGCATGGTCGTGCGCAAGCAGGGACCGGGCGCTGTTCTGGCCGGCGACATCCAGACGGTCGGCGACGTCGAGATCCTCAATCCCGACCACGTCATCTGCACGCTGGACGAGGGCGCAGAAATCCGCATGGAGTTCACCGTCGATACCGGCAAGGGCTACGTTCCGGCCGACCGCAATCGCGCCGAAGACGCGCCGATCGGCCTCATCCCGGTCGACAGCCTCTACTCGCCGGTCAAGAAGGTCTCCTACAAGGTCGAGAACACCCGCGAGGGCCAGGTTCTCGACTACGACAAGCTGACCATGACGATCGATACCGACGGTTCGATCTCGGGCGAGGACGCAGTGGCTTTCGCCGCCCGCATCCTGCAGGACCAGCTTGGCCTGTTCGTCAATTTCGACGAGCCGCAGAAGGAAGTCGCCGCCGAGCAGGTGACCGAGCTTGCCTTCAACCCGGCGCTGCTCAAGAAGGTCGACGAACTCGAGCTTTCGGTGCGTTCGGCCAACTGCCTGAAGAACGACAACATCGTCTATATCGGCGACTTGATCCAGAAGACCGAGGCCGAGATGCTGCGCACCCCGAACTTCGGCCGCAAGTCGCTGAACGAGATCAAGGAAGTCCTGGCGGCGATGGGCCTGCACCTCGGCATGGAAGTGCCGGATTGGCCGCCGGAAAACATCGAAGACCTCGCCAAGCGTTACGAAGATCAATACTGACCGGTGAATTGAGAATGGTGAAATGGTGAATGGTCGTCGGTCGGCGACTTCGGAGAGGTAGAGCCCTTCCATTCACCATTCACTATTGACCATTCACAAAACGAAACAGCCGGGCCAACCGCCCACAACACCAGGAGAAGAGCCATGCGCCACGGATTTAAAGGCCGCCGGTTCGCCCGCAGCATAAGCCACCGCAAGTCGATGTTTGCCAATCTTGCCGTGTCGCTCATCGAGCATGAGCAGATCCTCACCACCTTGCCGAAGGCGAAGGATCTGCGTCCGATCGTCGAGAAGCTGGTGACGCTAGGCAAGCGCGGCGACCTGCATGCCCGCCGCCAGGTGATTGCCCAGATCGGCAATGAAGGCGTCGTCAAGCGCTTATTCGACACGATCGCGCCGCGCTACGCCACCCGCAACGGCGGCTATCTGCGCATCATGAAGGCGGGCTTTCGCCACGGCGACAATGCCGCCATGGCGGTCATCGAGTTCGTCGATCGCGACACCTCGGCCAAGGGCGCTGGCGACCGTGCCCGCATCGAGGCAGAAGGCACTGACGAGGAAGCCGCAGCCGCATAAGCTTCGGTTTTCCCTCAAGGAGTTCAAAAGGGCCTGCGGGCCCTTTTGTGCGTTCTGGACGTGGTAGGGAGCATTGCGGGGACTGTCTTGATTTAAGCCCATGTCTTTTCCTCGAGAATAATTCGATTACATCGACTTAGCCTTTCATTTTGCACAATCGTCGGGACAATGGCGCCCGACCCCGGAGGATTCGGAATGCGCGTAAAACGGATGTCCCTTGTTCTACTCTGCGCCTTGACGGCGGCGGCAGTCGTGCCGGCCGCCAGGCAGGCGCTGGCTCAGGACACCAAGGCCGATCCCGGTCTGTCCGACGTGCTGACCGACATGTTGCGCGGCGCCGAAGGCGAAAATGCCACCTCCGGTCCAGACAAGCGCGTGCCGTTCGGCCGCGAGGAGATGCAACTGTCGTTTGCGCCGCTGGTCAAGCAGACGGCGCCGGCCGTGGTCAATGTCTATGCCTCGCAAACGGCCAGGCTGAGGTCGCCCTTCGACGGCGATCCATTCTTCGAAGAGTTCTTCGGTCGTTCGCAGCCGCGCGCGCAGTCTTCGCTCGGCTCCGGCGTGCTGGTCGACCCGACAGGCATAGTGGTCACCAATTTCCACGTCATCAAGGACGCCGATCAGGTCAAGGTCGCCACCGCGGACGGGCGTGAATTCGACAGCAAGGTGCTGCTCAAGGACGAGA
The DNA here is from genome assembly GCF_055811235.1 of Mesorhizobium sp. WSM4810. NCBI lineage: Bacteria > Pseudomonadati > Pseudomonadota > Alphaproteobacteria > Hyphomicrobiales > Phyllobacteriaceae > Mesorhizobium > Mesorhizobium sp. WSM4810. Next base: position 63,260 of record NZ_JBVVQV010000027.1, read on the forward strand.
CGCTTGACCTCGCCGTGCTCAAGATCTCCGCCGACAAGCCATTTCCGGTCGTCGCCATCGGCGATTCCGACGCGCTTGAGGTCGGCGACCTGTTGTTGGCCATCGGCAACCCCTTCGGTGTCGGCCAGACCACCACCAGCGGCATCGTTTCGGCACTTGCCCGCAGCCACATCGGCGTTTCCGATTCCAGTTTCTTCATCCAGACCGACGCTGCGATCAATCCCGGCAATTCCGGCGGTGCGCTGATCAACATGGGTGGCCAACTGGTCGGCATCAACACGGCGATCTACAGCCGCAGCGGTGGCTCGATCGGCATCGGCTTTGCTATTCCCTCCAATATGGTTCGCGCGTTTGCCGATGCGGCCAAGGCCGGGCGCGACTTCTTCGAGAGGCCGTATATCGGCGCCGAATTCGAGCGCGTGACGCCGCAAATCGCCGAATCGCTTGGTCTCGAGACGCCGACGGGGGCGCTGGTTTCGTCCGTCGACGAAGCCGGGCCGGCGGCCAAGGCGGGGCTCAAGGCCGGTGACGTCGTGCTGTCGCTCAATGGCACGCCGGTCGAGAGTATCGAGGCGCTGGATTACCGGATGGCGACGCTGTCGATCGGCACCAATGCCAGCCTCGCCGTTCTGACCAAGGGCCAGCAAGCGGCGATGGACATCGCGCTGGAGCGTGCGCCGGAAGGTGCAAAACTCGCGGAAGTGACGCTGCGCGGTCGCAGCCCGTTCTCCGGTGCCAAGGTTGCGGAACTGTCGCCGCGGCTCGCCCAGCGGCTCGGCATCCGCACGGACGTCAAGGGTGTTACGGTGATCGACATCAATCGCGGTTCGCCCGCAGCCGGTTTCGGCTTCCAGCCGGGCGACATCGTTCGCGAGGTAAACGGCTTGACCATCGATACCGCCGCGACCCTGGAACAGGCAGCCATGCAGGAGACGCGCTGGTGGCGCTTTACCGTCGAGCGCGGCGGGCAGATACTGCGCCAGGTGTTGCGTTACTAAGCCCGAGCGTCGATCCTTCGGACGAGATCGCGCTCCAACGAAAAGACGTGCATGGCCGATCTGTTCAGTGTCGATGAACCGGAAAAAGCGCCGCCCGGCAGGCCGCTGGCCGACCGACTGCGCCCGCAGAACCTCAGCGAGGTCGTCGGCCAGGAGCATCTGACCGGACCCGACGGCGCGCTGACGCGACTAATCGGCTCCGGCTCGCTCGGCTCGATGATCTTCTGGGGGCCGCCCGGGACGGGCAAGACTACGGTCGCGCGGCTGCTTGCCGGCGAAACCAGCCTTGCGTTCCAACAGATATCGGCGGTGTTTTCCGGCGTCGCCGACCTGAAGAAAGTGTTCGAGGCGGCGAAGCTGCGCCGCACCAACGGCCGTCAGACGCTGCTCTTCGTCGATGAGATCCATCGCTTCAACCGGGCCCAGCAGGACAGTTTTCTGCCTGTCATGGAAGACGGCACCGTGGTGCTGGTTGGCGCCACCACCGAAAACCCGTCCTTCGAGCTGAATGCCGCGCTTCTATCCCGCGCCCGTGTGCTGGTCTTCCATTCGCTCGGTGAGGACAGCATCGCCAAGCTGCTGGCCCGTGCCGAGGAGACCGAGGGCAGGGCGCTGCCGCTCGACGACGAGGCGAGGGCGATGCTCGTCCGCATGAGCGATGGCGATGGTCGTGCGGCGCTGACGCTGGCAGAAGAGGTCTGGCGCGCCGCCAAGTCAGGCGAGGTGTTCAGCGCCGAAGGCCTGCAGCGCATCGTCCAGCGCCGCGCGCCGATCTACGACAAGGGCCAGGACGGCCATTACAATCTGATCTCGGCGCTGCACAAATCGGTGCGCGGCTCCGACCCCGACGCCGCCCTCTATTATCTCGCCCGCATGTTCGATGCCGGCGAGGATCCGCTCTATCTCGGCCGCCGCCTGGTGCGCATGGCGATGGAGGATATCGGGCTGGCAGACCCGCAGGCGCTGGTCGTCGCCAATGCCGCCAAGGATGCCTACGACTATCTGGGCTCGCCAGAGGGCGAGCTCGCCTTCGCCGAGGCCACGGTCTATCTCGCCAGCGCGCCCAAATCCAACGCCGTCTACACCGCCTTCAAGGCTGCCACACAGGCGGCTAAGGAGTTCGGCTCATTGCTGCCGCCCAAACACATCCTCAACGCGCCGACCAAGCTGATGAAGGAAGAAGATTACGGCGCCGGCTACCGTTACGACCACGACGAGCCGGACGCTTTTTCCGGACAGGATTATTTTCCGGAAAGGATGGGCCGCCGTAAATTCTATGATCCGCCCGAGCGCGGTTTCGAGCGTGATATCAGGAAGCGGCTCGACTATTGGGCGAAGCTGCGCGGCGAGCGGAAAAAGTAAGGCTCGCGCTACTTTCCCGCTCAGGGGCAGGGATTGACCGAGCCACCCTGTAAGGGCAGTAAACGGCGATGATCAATCTCCTCCTCGTTGCTGCGGGCGGCGCTATTGGTGCCGGGCTCCGCCACGTCGTCAATTTCGTTGCGCTGCGTCTTGTCGGCCCGAGTTTTCCCTGGGGCACGATGGCGATCAACATTGTCGGCTCCTTTGCCATGGGCCTGTTCATCACGACCCTGGCGCGGCGCTACGGCGGATCGAACGAGCTTCGGCTGTTCGTCGCCACCGGCATCCTCGGCGGCTTCACCACTTTCTCCGCCTTTTCGCTCGATTTCGCGACGCTGTGGGAGCGCGGCGCGACGCTGCCGGCGTTCGGATACGCCCTTGCCAGCCTCATTGGCGCGATCATTGCCCTGTTTCTGGGTCTTTGGCTCGCAAGAAGCCTGCCTTAATGCTATTGCCCCCGCTTGCAGCGCCGCGTGCCCCTCAGGGCGCGCCAAGGACGCTGTAGCTTTTTGATTTGCGCATGACCCTTTCCGAAGATCGATTTCAGGTCATGCGCTGGAAACGGGTAAAAACGAGACAATGGCAGGCGTAGAACAGATCACGGTGGAGGCCGGCGAGGCGGGCATGCGGCTCGACCGCTGGTTCAAGACCCATTTTCCGGGCCTTGGCTTCGGCCATCTGCAAAAACTGCTGCGCTCCGGCCAGATCCGTGTCGATGGCGGCAGGGTTAAGGCCGATACCCGCGTCGAGCCGGGCCAGACGGTTCGCATCCCACCGCTCGAAGTGGACAAGAAGGGCGAGAGCCCGCTCACCGGTCACTCGATCCGCAACCAGGGCGACGCCGACGTTCTGGCCAGGATGCTGATCCATGAAGATCCAAAAGTGTTTGTCTTCAACAAGCCGGCCGGCCTGGCCGTCCAGGGTGGCTCAGGTGTCACCCGCAATGTCGACGACATGCTGGAAGCCTGGCGCAGCCAGAAGGGCGAGAAACCGCGTCTGGTGCACCGGCTCGACCGCGACACGTCAGGCGTGCTGGTCGTCGCCCGCACCAGGCTCGCCGCCATGAAGCTTGCCGAGGCGTTCCGGGCGCGTGAGACCAAGAAGACCTATTGGGCGCTGGTCAAGGGCGTGCCGCCGAAGCGCGAGGACAAGATCTCGACTTGGCTGATCAAGGAACCGACGCCCGACGGCGACCGCGTGCGCGTCGCCAAGCATGGCGAAAAGGGCGCCGACCACGCAGTGTCTTATTACCGGATCGTCGAGCAGGCGGCGCAGACCCTGTCCTGGCTGGAGATGGAACCCTATACCGGCCGCACTCACCAGCTTCGCGTCCATGCCGCTCACATCGGCTGCCCGATCATCGGCGATCCCAAATATTTCGAGGCCGATACCAATTGGGATTTTCCCGGCGGCATGCAGAACCGCTTGCATCTGCACGCGCGCCGCATCGTCATCCCGCATCCCGACAAGGGTTTCATCGACGTCACCGCACCGATGCCGCCGCATATGCGCCAGAGCTGGAACCTGATCGGCTTCGACGACGCCAGCGCGGAGGACTAGTTCCAGTGGGCATGGCCACAGATACGCTCGACCGTCGCGACAGGGTCGACATGGCCGCCGCCGCCATCATGGTCGGGCTGACCTTTTCCTGGGGGCTGAACTACGTCGCCGCCAAGATCTCCTATGCCGGCTACGATCCCGTTTTCCTGTCGATCGCACGGTCGGTCATCGGCGGGCTGTGCGTTCTCGTCTGGTGCCGCTGGCGCGGCATTGCGCTTTTTACCCGCGACGGAACCCTTGTCGCCGGCATTCTGGCAGGCGCGCTTTTTGGTCTCGAGTTCCTGTTTCTCTATGTCGGGCTCGAACAGACGACCGTCGCGCGCAACACCTTGCTGGTCAACACCATGCCGTTCTGGGTGCTGGTCGGCGGGCATTTCCTGCTCAACGAACGCATCACCGCGCGCCGGCTCGTCGGCCTTCTGCTCGCTTTCGCCGGATTGGTCGCGGTGTTCTCCGACCAGTTGAGCGCCGATAACGGTGCGACCCTGATTGGTGATCTGCTCAGTCTCGGCGCCGGCATTCTGTGGGCTTTGACCTACATCGTCATCAAGCGCACGAAACTGGCGGAAACGAGCGCCGAGAAGTTGCTGCTCTACCAACTGGCCGGCGCTGCGATGGTCGGCGCCTTGGTGCTGCCTTTCGCCGGGCCGCCCGTCCGCGACTTCGCCGCTTTGCCGACCTTGGCCTTGCTTTTCCAGGCGGTCTACATCGTCGCCTTCACCTATGTGCTCTGGTTCTGGTTGCTGCGGCGCTATCCGGCATCGGGCCTGTCGAGTTTTACTTTCCTGTCGCCGGTGTTCGGCGTTCTGTGCGGCGCCATCTTCTTGAACGAGCCTCTGACCATCCGTATTTTCCTGGCACTCGGCCTCATCGCAGCCGGTCTGATCATTGTGAATCGGCCGGCCCGAAAACAGATCCCCGGATGAAAGGCTCCGGCATGCGCGATATTCTCAACGACCTCGAAGCGGGAAAGCAGCTTTCCGATCCGGATCCGGTACGCCGTGCCCAGATCCAGATGAAGACGCATCTGCCGAAACGCTTCTACAAAACCGTCTCGGTCGCACCGGCCGAAGCTGGTTTTGCGGTTCATCTCGATGGCAAGCCGGTCCGTACGCCGGGCAAAGCGCTTCTGATCCTGCCGACCGAAAAAGCCGCCGCTCTGGTCGCCGGCGAGTTCGCCGCGCAAGGCGAGACGATCGACCCGATGACGATGCCGGTCATGCGTCTGGTCAACACGGCCATCGACGGCGTCGCCAGCGACCCGCAGGCGGTTTTGGAAGACATCCTGCGCTTTGCCTCGTCCGACCTGCTCTGCTATCGCGCCGACGCCCCGCAGGGGCTGGTCGACCGGCAGAACGAATATTGGGACCCCGTCATCGATTGGGCGCGGAGCGCGCTCGGCGCCCGGTTTCACCTCGCCGAAGGGGTGATCCATGTCGAGCAGCCGCGCGAGAGTTTCGCGGTGCTTGGCGTTCATCTTGCCCAGCGTGCCGACCCGCTCCGGCTTGCCGCCATCCACGTCATGACGTCGCTGACGGGATCGGCACTGCTGGCGCTGGCCGTCGATTTCGGCGAGATCGACGGCGAGGCAGCCTGGGCCGCCGGCCATGTCGACGAGGACTGGCAGGCCGAGCACTGGGGCCATGACGCGGAGGCCGTCGCCCGCCGTGCCCACCGCAAGCGCGACATGATGGCCGCCGTCGGTTTCCTCGAGGCACTCAAGGGCTGACGGCGATCGCCGCCCTCATTCGTTTCGCCTTGCCCTATTAGAGCGACGTGCGTTCCAGTTGGACGTGCAAAATACGCTCTAACACTTTGAATCTATGCATCGTGCTTTCCGAACATCGATTCCGATGTTCGGGCCGATGCATTGGACCAAAGTCATAATCCCAAAGACGGGCTGCCTCTGGGCGGCGCTTTCTGTCACTTCTCGCGGCGATAGCTGCCCGAGTTCGTGTCCAGAGGCGACACCGCGCAGCATCAAGCACAGCGAGATGTCACGGGAGGACGAATTCATGGCAATGGCAGCGACCGCCGGCAGAGCAAGCCGCGGAATGACGCGGGAAGAGAAGAAGGTCATCTTCGCTTCCTCGCTCGGCACCGTTTTCGAATGGTACGATTTCTATCTCTACGGCGCATTGGCGGCGGCGATCGGCTCGACATTCTTCAACTCGTATCCGGAAGCGACGCGCAACATCTTTACGCTGCTGGTTTTCGCCGCTGGCTTCCTCGTGCGCCCGTTCGGCGCGCTGGTGTTTGGCCGCATCGGTGATCTCGTAGGTCGCAAATACACCTTTCTCGTCACCATCATGATCATGGGCCTGTCGACCTTCCTGGTCGGCCTGCTGCCTGGTTCGGCAAGCTGGGGCATTGCAGCGCCTATTATCCTGATTGCGCTGCGCATGCTGCAGGGCCTGGCGCTCGGTGGTGAATATGGCGGTGCGGCGACCTATGTGGCCGAGCATGCGCCCGACGACCGCCGCGGCTTCTACACATCGTGGATCCAGACGACGGCGACGCTCGGCCTGTTCCTGTCGCTGGTCGTCATCCTTATCGTGCAAAATTCGCTGAGCAAGGAGGATTTCGAGGCTTGGGGCTGGCGTGTTCCATTCCTGCTCTCAGCCATTCTGCTCGGCATATCGGTCTGGATTCGCCTGTCGCTTGCCGAATCGCCGACCTTCCAGCGCATGAAGGACGAGGGTAAGGGCTCCAAGGCGCCGCTGACGGAAGCCTTCGGACAGTGGAAAAATGCCAAGATCGCCATTTTGGCGCTTTTCGGCCTTACTGCCGGCCAGGCCGTAGTTTGGTACAACGGCCAATTCTACGCGCTGTTTTTCCTGCAGAACGTGCTCAAGGTCGACGGCCAGTCGGTCAACATCATGATCGCCATCGCGCTGGCGCTCGGCACGATCTTCTTTGTCGTGTTCGGCTGGCTCTCCGACAAGATCGGCCGCAAGCCGATCATCATGGCGGGCCTGGCGCTGGCGATCGTCACCACCTTCCCGCTGTTCAAGGCGCTAACCTGGGCAGCCAACCCGGCGCTCGCCACCGCACAGCAAAACACCCGTGCCACGATTACCGCTGCACCTGGCGACTGCAAGTTCCAGTTCAATCCGACCGGAACGCGCAAGCCTCTGACGTCGTGCGATATTGCGACGGACTTCCTTGCCAAGAGCTCGGTGCCCTATGACATTGTCACGACAGCGGCACCGGGGACCGCGGCCAGTGTCAAGATCGGCACCGAAACGGTGGCGTCCTATGATGCCGTGGCAGCCGCAGACAAGGCAACTTCAAGCGACGCCGCGTTCAAGAAGGCAATCAACATTGCATTGCGGGACGGCGGCTATCCGCTGAAGCGTGCTGCGGCCAAGGTCGCCGACCAGAAGCTTGACGCCTTCGTCGCGGCCAATCCGGAACTGAAGCTCGACGCCGCCGCAATCCGCGCCGGCGACAAGACGACGGTTGCTGCCGACCGGGCGATCAAGGACAAGCTGCTGACGGCCGATGAGGCAGCGGCGGTGCCCGAGATCACCGTCTACAATGTCCCGGCGGCAGGCGCCTTTGCGATGTTTGCCGACCCTGAGCAGGTCAGCTGGGCAAAGGTCATTGGCGTCCTGTTCATCCTGGTCCTTTACGTGACCATGGTCTACGGACCGATCGCCGCGATCCTGGTAGAAATGTTCCCGACCCGCATCCGCTATACCGGAATGTCGTTGCCCTATCACATCGGCAATGGCTGGTTCGGCGGCCTGCTGCCGGCGACGGTGTTCGCGCTCAGCGCCTACAGCGGCGATATCTATTACGGCCTCTGGTATCCCGTGGTGATCGCGGCGATGTCGCTGGTCATCGGTACGATCTTTGTCAGGGATACGCTGGGAACGGACTTGGACGCCAAGACCTGATCCTTGCCTGACGGCAAAATGAAAAGCCCGGCGCGAGCGATCGCGCCGGGCTTTGCAATTCGTCAAAAGCGATGCGGAGGAAAGGTTAGCTCTTCCGGTCCTGTTTTTCTTCCTCGATGGCCGCTTCGTGATACCAGCCGCTTCCGAAATCCGTACGGTTGCGCAATGAAGCAAGTTCTGCCGCGAACTTAGCCTTTCCGCTTAAATTTGAGGCAGAAGCGCGCGCTGCCACCGGGAACATCAGGATTTTGGCCGACTGACGGGTAGGAGTGATTTCCATTGTCGGTCTCCCTTCTTCTGCAGAGCCTTGCCGATTCAATCTTTCCCGAAGATAGGTTCTGCAATCCAGTTAGGCAATATGATTATAAAAAGATCAGTATCTGCCTGTTATTTATGCAGAATATGCTTGTGATTGATCCGGACGCATTGCGATTACGCGGCAGCGGATTTGTCGGGATGCGGCGTCAGTTTTGTCGCATCCTTGGCCGGCGAGAATGGCACACGAATTGCTTTTTAATAATCCGGCAGGTCGGCTGCAGGGTGGCTGGCATGCCGGCGCCGTCCAAGGTTCGGTGATCAAAGCAACGAGAGGCTAGAATGACGAAATACAAGCTCGAGTACATTTGGCTCGATGGATACACCCCGGTTCCCAACCTTCGCGGAAAGACGCAGATCAAGGAATATGCCGAATTCCCGACGCTCGACCAGCTTCCGCTGTGGGGCTTCGACGGTTCCTCGACCATGCAGGCCGAAGGCCACTCGTCCGACTGCGTGCTGAAGCCGGTCGCCATCTATCCCGACCCCGCGCGCAGCAATGGCGTGCTCGTCATGTGCGAAGTCATGATGCCGGACGGCGTGACGCCGCATGCATCCAACAAGCGCGCCACCATCCTCGACGACGAGGGCGCCTGGTTCGGCTTCGAGCAGGAGTATTTCTTCTACAAGGATGGCCGCCCGCTCGGCTTCCCCGAGAGCGGCTACCCCGCGCCGCAAGGCCCGTACTACACCGGCGTCGGCTACAGCAACGTCGGCAACGTCGCCAGGCAGATCGTCGAGGAGCATCTCGACCTCTGCCTTGCCGCCGGCATCAACCATGAAGGCATCAACGCCGAGGTGGCCAAGGGCCAGTGGGAATTCCAGATTTTTGGCAAGGGCTCGAAAAAGGCCGCCGACCAGATGTGGATGGCCCGCTACCTGATGCAGCGCCTCACCGAGAAATACGGCATCGATATCGAATACCACTGCAAGCCGCTCGGCGACACCGACTGGAATGGTTCCGGCATGCACGCCAACTTCTCGACCGCTTATATGCGCGAAGTCGGCGGCAAGGACTATTTCGAGGCGCTGATGGCCGCCTTCGACAAGAACCTGATGGATCACATCGCCGTCTACGGCCCGGACAACGACAAGCGTCTGACCGGCAAGCATGAGACCGCGCCGTGGAACAGGTTCAGCTATGGCATCGCCGACCGCGGCGCCTCGATCCGCGTGCCACATTCCTTTATCAACAATGGCTACAAGGGCTATCTCGAGGATCGCCGCCCGAACTCGCAGGGCGACCCCTACCAGATCGCTTCCCAGATCCTGAAGACGATCGCCTCCGTCCCGACCAGCGCCGAGGTTTCGGCTGCCGCTTGAGCACGCGTCACGGCGCGGAACTGAGTGTCTGCGCCGTGACTGCTCTCCGTCGCGTCGGCCTTTTGTCAGGGCGACAACACCAACTGCTGGATTGAGTGTTCGCCATCCCAAACAAAAACCCCGCCGGATCGCTCCGGCGGGGTTTTGTTTGTCGCTTAGCTCGTCCGCTCAGACCGAGTAATACATGTCATACTCGACCGGGTGCGGGGTCATTTCGAAGCGCATCACTTCGGCCATCTTGAGCTCGATGTAGCTGTCGATCTGGTCGTCGTCGAAGACGCCGCCGGCCTTCAGGAAGCCGCGGTCCTTGTCGAGGCTCTGCAGCGCTTCGCGCAGCGAACCACAGACGGTCGGGATCTTCTTCAGTTCCTTAGGCGGCAGGTCGTAGAGATCCTTGTCCATCGGCTGTCCCGGGTGGATCTTGTTCTTGATGCCGTCGAGCCCGGCCATCAGCATGGCGGCAAAGGCGAGGTAGGGGTTGGCGCCCGGATCGGGGAAGCGGACCTCGACGCGCTTGGACTTCGGCGACGAGCCGAATGGAATGCGGCAGGAGGCAGAGCGGTTGCGGGCCGAATAGGCGAGCAGCACCGGCGCTTCATAGCCCGGCACCAGGCGCTTGTAGGAGTTGGTTAGCGGGTTGGTGAAGGCGTTGATGGCCTTGGCATGCTTGATGATGCCGCCGATGTAGAACAGGCAGCTCTCCGAGAGGCCGGCATATTCATTGCCGGCGAAGGTCGGCTTGCCGCCCTTCCAGATCGACTGGTGGACGTGCATGCCCGAGCCGTTGTCGCCGAAGACCGGCTTCGGCATGAAGGTGGCCGTCTTGCCGTAGGCGTTGGCGACCTGGTGCACGACATACTTGTAGATCAGCATCTTGTCGGCGTTGCGGACCAGCGTGTCGAACTTGATGCCGAGCTCGTGCTGGGCAGCGGCCACTTCGTGGTGGTGCTTTTCGACACGCACGCCCATTTCGGCGAGCACGGTCAGCATTTCAGAGCGCATGTCCTGCGCCGAGTCGATCGGCGGCACCGGGAAATAGCCGCCCTTGATGCGCGGGCGGTGGCCGAGATTGCCGGTCTCGTAGTCGGTGTCGTCGTTGGACGGCAATTCGGTGGAGTCGAGCTTGAAGCCGGTGTTGTACGGATCGGCCTTGTACTTGACGTCGTCGAACACGAAGAACTCGGCTTCCGGGCCGACGAAGATCTGATCGCCGATGCCTTCCGCCTTCATATAGGCTTCAGCCTTCTTGGCGGTGCCGCGCGGGTCGCGGTTGTAGGATTCTCCGGAGATCGGATCGAGGATATCGCACAGGATGACCATGGTCGACTGCGCGAAGAACGGGTCCATATGCACCGTCTCGGTGTCGGGCATCAGCACCATGTCGGACTCGTTGATCGCCTTCCAGCCGGCTATGGAGGACCCGTCGAACATGACGCCGTCGGCAAACATGTCTTCCTCGACCTCAATGACATCCATCGTCACGTGCTGCAGCTTGCCCTTCGGATCTGTGAAGCGCAGGTCAACGAATTTCACGTCGTTGTCCTTGATCTGCTTCATGATGTCTTTGGCTGTCGTCATGTCATGTTTCCCTGTCTGATGACGTTTCGAGGAGATGATCTGAAATCAGAATCCTCAGACCGCGTCCATCCCTGTTTCGCCGGTGCGGATGCGCACGACTTCCTCGATGTTGGAGACGAAGATCTTGCCGTCGCCGATGCGGCCGGTTTGGGCCGCCTTGCGAATGGCCTCGATCGCGCCTTCGACCGCGTCGTCGCCGAGCACGACCTCGATCTTCACCTTGGGCAGAAAATCCACGACATATTCAGCGCCGCGATAGAGTTCGGTATGGCCCTTCTGCCGGCCAAAACCCTTGGCCTCCGTTACGGTGATGCCTTGCAGCCCGGCCTCCTGAAGCGCTTCCTTCACTTCGTCTAGCTTGAACGGCTTGATGATCGCTTCGATCTTTTTCATGTAAAAAGTGGCCTCCACTGTCAAAAAAGACGGGTTGTGAGCCCCGCTTGCGCCTCTTTCAAGCACGAACTGTGCCAATTTGAGGGGATTCGAAGCGGTATCACGCGATTTCGATGCCATGCCGCGTTGAGGGCTAAATTCGCGTCATTCGCTGCGTTGGATGCGTCATGGATACTGGGAACCTACACATTGTCGGCGCTACCGTCCGCACAATAATTGGGCAGATAGAGCATTTCGCGGGCAATTGTGCTTCGAGGACGCCATTGTCCCTAACGATGTGCTTACAGATCGTGCCATTTCATCGCCGTTTGCTTCGAACCGAAAACTGGACAATGTTTGACCACAGGGATCGGGGTTTGACCACAGGGATCGGGTTTGACCACAGGATCGGCTTGAGCCAATGCGGATCGGCATCCATGAGCAATGAAATTCTGTCTCCGGCCGAGATGGCTGAGGCCGACCGGCTGACGATTTCCGCCGGACCATTCGACGGCATTGTCCTGATGCGCAATGCAGGTGCGGCAGTCGCTGCGGTGGTGCTCGCCCATTTTCCGGCTGCCAGGCGCATCCACGTGCTGTGCGGGCCCGGCAACAATGGCGGCGATGGCTATGTCGTCGCCCGCATGCTTCGGGACAGCGCCGTCGACGTCTTGCTGTGGGCATCCGGCTCGCCCAAAGCCGGCAGCGACGCGGCGCTCGCCGCGTCGGAATGCCAGGTCAGTCCACGGCCGCTGTCGGAATTTGCTGCCAATAAAGGTTCGATCCTGGTCGATGCGCTTTATGGGGCAGGGCTGTCCAAGCCGCTGTCCGGTGATGCCGCCAGGGCGGTCGAGGTTGCGACAGAACTGAACCTGCCTGTCGTCGCGGTCGATCTGCCCTCAGGCGTGTCAGGCGAGAGCGGCCAGATTCTCGGCCGGGCATTCCGCGCCCAATTCACGGTAACATTCGCGCGAAAAAAGCCCGGCCATCTGCTGTTGCCTGGGCGCGAGATGTGCGGCGAACTGGTGCTTGCCGACATCGGCATTAGCGACGATATCGTTGCGCAGCTTGAACCGCTCACCTTCGAGAACATCCCGCCGCTTTGGCTCGAAAATTTCCCGGTCCCAGCCGTCGACGCGCATAAATACAGGCGCGGCCATGTCGGCGTCTTTTCCGGCGGGCCGTCGACGACGGGTGCCGCACGGCTATCGGCGCTTGCCGCGGCCAGAAGCGGGGCAGGGGCGGTGACCGTGCTGTCGCCGGCGAATGCCGTGCAGGTGAATGGCGCGCATCTGACTTCGATCATGCTGCAAAAGGCAGACAGCATCGCGGACGTGCAGGAATTCATCGACGGCCGCCGGCCATCGGCGTTTGTCCTCGGACCCGGATTTGGCGTCGGCGAAAAGACCAGCGATTTTGCCCTCGGCGTGCTGGCCGCCGGAGACCGGCAGGACGGCAGGGTCGACGGGCTGGTGCTCGATGCCGATGGTATCAGCTCGTTTCGCGATACGCCGAACGTTCTGTTCGAAGCCGCCCGTCGCCCGAACGCACCGGCGCTGGTGCTGACGCCGCATGAGGGCGAATTCGCCAGGCTGTTTGCGGACATCGCCGGAGCCAGGAACCTGTCCAAGCTGGCCAAGGCGCGCACTGCCGCCGCGCGCGCCGGCGCCATCGTCGTCTACAAGGGCGCGGACACGGTGATCGCGGCGCCCGATGGCAGGGCGGCGATCAACGGCAACGGCGCGCCATGGCTGGCCACCGCCGGTTCGGGCGACGTGCTGTCGGGCATCATCGCCGGCCTCCTGGCGCAAGGCATGCCGGCTTTCGAAGCCGCCTGCGCGGCGGTCTGGATCCATGCTGAGGCCGGCAGCCGTTTCGGACCTGGGCTGATCGCTGAAGACTTGCCGCTGGCGCTGGTGCCGGTGCTGCGCGAGCTTGCCGAAAATCGCAACGGGATGACCGCTGAATGAACCGTCGGCTCGCCTTGATCGCTGTGATTTTTGCCAATTTTTTCTTAGCCAGCCTGGCGCGCGCCGAAGGTCCGGTGATGATCGTCGACGATCCGGCCGTGCTGGCCGCACTCGACGCCAGGGGTTTTGATTTCGCCGGCATTTTCGATGTCGACGGCAAGGCCGACCTGAAGACGCTTTATGACAAGGCGCCGGCCTATCATCAGATCGTCGAAACGATTGCCGGCGATGTTACCGCGCTGCGCGCCGAGATGAAGGCTGGCGGGCGGTCGCTCTACGAAGTCACCGACGGCAATGTCGGCCGCATCATCGACATGCGCTGGCTGAAGACCGACGCCGCGCGCTTTCGGCTGGTCGGTGTCGTCAACCGGCTCGATCGGCGTGATTTCGCCGAAATACGAGGCGACGGGGGCTGCGGCGAGGTCCGTTTCATCTACCGTCTTGCCTACAGCTTCAAGAAAAACGGCAAGGTTCTGGCCTCGCGCTTGCCGTTCAATTTCAATGCCATCTATAGCGTCGCGCCGGACGCCGATGGCGGCTGCGTCGGCGTTGCCGGACGCTGGACGCCGCAGCTCGATGAGACCGTCGACATCGGCTGGCTCATCGGCGGGCCGCTTGAAAGGGCCGGGCTGAGCTTCAAGCAGCTCGAGCTCAACGCACAAATGGTGCGCTTTCCCTCCGGCCAGGAGACCGAATTTGGCGGCCAGGCTGCCTACCTCATGCGGATTTTGGCGTCGATGGAGAGACGGTCAGCGAAAAGCCGCTGGAAAACACGCCCGACCTGGCGCGGCTTGCCGACGACGCCGCGCTGAAAGCAAAACTTGCCGACTATATCAGCGCCAATGTCGCGGCGGTCGACCTCGGCGTCAATCCCGGATGAATTCCTGGCCAAGAAAGTCGTCTCGTGGTCGACTTTCGGCAGCGCAAGGCAGGCCAATCACCCGTTCACGCCGCTGTTCCAGCCTGCGGATTTTTCCGGGCTGGACTATTCTACGCTGAAGCTGCTGCGCACGCCGGAAGCGCTGGTCGAGCGGCTCGACAATGGCGCCTGCCAGGGTTGTCATCAGGCTGGTTCGACCGCCGGTTTCCATTTCATCGGCCTCGACGACAAGACGACATCGCCGCTGAACCGCATCGAGGTCGGCATCTCGCCGCATCTTCATGCCGAGATGCCGCGGCGCGAAGCCTGGCTGCGTGCGGCCGCCGACGGCAAGGAGCCGAACCGGCTCCGCCCGCTGTCCTTCGCGCCGCCGGCCGCATGGAAGGACGCCGGCGAGGTCGCTTACGCAGCGGCCGAGATGGCGATGCCATGTTTGATGCCGGAGGATGCGGCCCGCTTCGGCACGACCTGGCAATGCGGCGGCGGCACCGTCTGCACGGCGCTGGCGACGGCATCGGGGGTGCGGACGAAACTGGCGCAATGCCTGCTGCCCAAGGACAGCGAAAAGATGTTTTCCGGACATCCATGCCTGACCGGCTCGATCGCCAGCAACGGCACGCAGCCTTTCAATGACCGCTACAGCATTACCGGCCAGTTCGCGGCCTTGGCCACCGACATTTCGCGCACCGCCTACACCTGCCGGCCGCCGAAGATCGGTGTGCCGGCCGGCATCGCCTATCGCGGATGCAATGACAAGGACCGCGCCTTTGCCGGCTTCAAGCCGGGCAAGCCGATGCCGAACGAGATCTGCGGCCTGGTCGGCGGCAAGAAATTCGACATCTGCGTGGCGACCAATAATTTCGACCAGTGCTTGGGCGGCGCCGTCAACCGCGGCAATCCGCCGGCTTGCTCGGCCGACCATTTCTGCCGCGAAGATTACATGTGCCAATCGCTGCCGCCCGATACGCCCGGTATCGGCAAGGTGAAAGGTGTCGGTTTCTGCTCGCCAACCTATTTTATCTTCCAGATGCGCATCGACAATCATGCCACCCCGTGGTCTGGAGCCGTCCGCGCGACGATGGGCGCTGGGTTCGGCGCCGCGGAAGCGGAGTGAGCTTTTGCGGTGGTCGCTTTCGCGACATCAGCGCCTCACAACGGAATGTTGTCGTGCTTCTTCCAGGGGTTCTGCATATCCTTGTTGCGCAGCATGCGCAGCGCACGCGCAATGCGGCGGCGGGTCGAATGCGGCATGATCACCTCGTCGACATAACCGCGCTCGGCGGCGACGAAGGGCGACAGGAAGCGATCCTCGTAAGCCTTTGTATGTGCTGCGATCTTCTCAGCATCGCCGATGTCCTTGCGATAGATGATCTCGACCGCGCCCCTGGCGCCCATCACTGCGATCTGCGCCGTCGGCCAGGCATAGTTCATGTCGCCGCGCAGATGCTTCGACGCCATCACGTCATAAGCGCCGCCATAGGCTTTTCGGGTGATCACGGTGATCTTCGGGACGGTCGCTTCGGCATAGGCGAACAAGAGCTTGGCGCCGTGCTTGATCAGGCCGCCATATTCCTGTGCGGTGCCGGGCAGGAAGCCTGGCACGTCGACGAAGGTGACGATCGGAATCGAGAAACAGTCGCAGAAGCGCACGAACCGCGCCGCCTTGCGGCTGGCGTCCGAATCGAGCACGCCGGCCAGCACCATCGGCTGGTTGGCGACGAAGCCGACCGTGCGGCCCTCGACACGCCCGAAGCCGGTGACGATGTTTTTCGCAAAATCCTGCTGGATCTCGAAGAAGTCACCCTCATCGGCAACTTTAAGGATCAACTCCTTGATGTCGTAGGGTTTATTGGCGTTGTCGGGGATCAGTCGGTCGAGCGACGGATCGTCATCGGCGACCGACTGGTAGCATTCGATCTCGGGGATATCAGCCGTGTTGGAGGCAGGCAGCAGATCGACCAGCCGGCGCATCTGCAGCAGCGCCTCGACGTCATTGTCGTAAGCGCCATCGGCAATCGACGACTTCGTCGTGTGGACCAAGGCGCCGCCGAGGCTCTCGGCGGTCACCGTCTCGTTGGTGACGGTCTTCACCACGTCCGGGCCGGTGACGAACATGTAGGAGGTGCCGCGCACCATGAAGATGAAGTCGGTCATCGCCGGCGAATAGACGTCGCCGCCGGCGCAAGGACCCATGATCACTGAAATCTGCGGGATGACGCCGGAGGCGAGCACATTGCGCTGGAATATCTCGGCATAGCCGCCAAGCGCTGCCACGCCTTCCTGGATGCGGGCGCCGCCGGCGTCGTAGAGGCCGATGATCGGCGCGCGGTTGCGCAGCGCCATCTCCTGCACCTTGACCACCTTTTCGGCGTGGGCCTCGGACAGCGAGCCGCCGAACACGGTAAAGTCCTTGGCAAAGACATAGACCGGCCGGCCATTGACGGTACCCCAGCCGGTGACGACGCCGTCGCCGGCGATCTTGGTTTTTTCCATGCCGAAATCGGTTGAGCGATGCTCGACATACATGTCGAACTCCTCGAACGAGCCTTCGTCGAGAAAGACGTCGATGCGTTCGCGCGCGGTGAGTTTGCCCTTCTTGTGCTGAGCGTCGATACGGGCCTTGCCACCGCCCATGCGCGCCATGGCGCGGCGGCGCTCGAGTTCCTTCAGCACGTCCTTCATCGCTCGATCCCCAAAAGAAGCTGATTTGTGGTAATCATGGCGGTAAGCGAGCGCAAGCGCCGCTTTTCGGCCTGCTTTGTTTTCGCAACGCTGGCGTGCTTTCGCCGCCGATCTCGATACGCTGGCGGGCATAGCTGGCCGTCTGTTAGGTGCGGCTTACCAACCGCTCTCGCTTCGCTTGCTGGGGCAGCGTCCGCCGCAAACGGGCCGATCTCAGCGGCAAATCACTGACCTTCGAGATTAGCCGAAGCATCCCTCCACTTCGTCATCCTAGGGCGGAGCAAGGAGCGAAGCGACGCGGCGCAGACCCTAGGATCCATTCCGTGACGTCAGCCGAAGAATGCAGCGGCTCTGAACCGAACGCTACCACCCGGTTCCGCGAAAAAGCTCGAACCACTCCGGTGGCCTTCTCGATCAGCTCGATCTTCCACTGGCGCGGCCAGCGCTTCAGCGACTTCTCCCGCTGGATGGCGTCTCGAATATCGAAGTGCTCCTCGTACCAGACCAGACGCTGCGCGCCGTAGCGGCTGGTGAAGCGCGAGCCTTGGCCGGATTTATGCTCCGGCATGCGGCGGCCTAGGTCGTTGGTGACGCCGATGTAGATCGTGCCACGCTTTTGGCTCGCGGTCATGTAGGCATAGCCGGTCATGGTAGAAGGTTAGCTGGCACCGTTGCGGACGCAAGCGCCATTCTGAGCCGCTGCATTTTTCGGCCTGGGTAACGGCATGGATCCTAGGGTCTGCGCCGCGTCGCTTCGCTCCTTGCTTCGCCCTAGGATGACGAAGGCGCGGATTGGATCTGGCCAATCGCCAGCGTATCGGGTGAAAGACACTCAAATAGAAGTTCTGTTCGTCCAGCATGGGGCGAGGGAATGGCCGGCTGAAGTTTGAGCAGACGTTCACGGCTGCTCTTCTTGACTGGTTCGCTGCGCTGCAACATGACGGCCCTTGCATTTCGCGGCGAACTGGGCCATATGCGGCGGCATAGGCGCTTGGGCCGGACTATCCGGCCTTCTCGACGAATGAGACTGGTTGCGTCTGTTTTCCCTCTTTCCGACATATCGGCAAGGCGGCGAAAAAGCCCCGCGGCATGATGCCTGCGGGCACGACAGCGCAGCCGTGCGGACGATAACGTCCGCCCGCCTTGTCGTTTTCATGACAGTTTTTTCGACGGCAGGTTGCGCCCTGCCGCCATCGATGTTTGCGGCCAGGAGCCGCGTGAAAGAAGAATATTTTGACCAACGAAAACACTCTGACCGGCAAGAACACTCTGCCCGGTAAAGACACTGGGGAACTTTCGGGTTTCGCAGCACTTGGCATTACGGGCGCGCTGCTCAGGGCGACCCATGGCGCAGGCTTCACCGAGCCGAAGCCGATCCAGGCCCAGGCGATCCCGCCGCAGCTGGAAGGCCGTGACATTTTCGGCATCGCCCAGACCGGTTCGGGCAAGACCGCGGCGTTCGCGCTGCCGATCCTGTCGAAGATCATCGCGCTCGGCACCAAGCGCCGGCCAAAGACCGCTCGTGCGCTGATCCTGGCGCCGACGCGTGAGCTCGCCGTGCAGATCGAAGAGATGATCAAGCTGCTCGCCAAGGGCGCGCATGTCTCGACAGCACTCGTGCTTGGCGGCGTCTCGCGCTTCAGCCAGGTGAAGAAGATCGCTCCCGGCGTCGACATTTTGATTGCCACGCCCGGCCGGCTGACCGATCTGGTGCGTGAGGGCGACCTCGTGCTTGCCGACACCAAATGGCTGGTGCTCGATGAAGGCGACCGCATGCTCGACATGGGCTTCATCAACGACGTCAAGCGCATCGCCAGGGCGACCGCGCCGGACCGTCAGACGGTGCTGTTCTCGGCGACCATGCCGGCCGAAATCGCCGAGCTGGCGAAAGGCCTGCTGAAGAACCCGATCCGCGTCGAAGTGGCGCCGCACAGCACTGCGGCGGCCGAGATCGTACAGGGCGTCGTCTTTGCCCGCACCAAGCAGAAGCGCCAGGTTCTGGCGACGATGCTCGCCGACCAGGCGATGAAGTCCGTCATCATCTTTTCGCGCACCAAGCATGGCGCCGACAGGGTGACCAAGGATCTCGAGCGCGATGGCTTCAAGGCCGCCGTCATCCACGGCAACAAGTCGCAGAACGCCCGTCAGAAGGCGCTGAACGATTTCCGCGAGGGTTCGGTGCGCATTCTTGTTGCGACCGATATCGCGGCGCGCGGCATCGACGTGCCCGGCATCAGCCATGTGGTGAATTTCGACCTGCCGGACGAGGCAGAGAGCTATGTCCACCGCATCGGCCGCACCGGCCGTAACGGCATGGACGGCATCGCCATCACGCTTTGCGACCCGTCCGAGAACAGCAAGCTGCGCCAGGTCGAGCGCATCATCCGCACCAAGCTGCCGATCGTTGCCGATCATCTCGGCAGTCCCGACCCGCAGCGCAATCCTGCCGAAAAGAACGAGCGCAGCTTCGAGCCGGCCAACGACCGCAGCGGTCGTCGCGACGGCAGGCGGCCGGGCGGCCACAACAACGGCAACAAGCGCTTCGGCGACAAGCCGGCCTTCGCCGGCGAGCGCAAGCCGGAAGGCGCCAAGGCGTTCAAGGGCAACAACAAGCGTCGTTTCGGCGGCAAGCGGCCAGCAGCGCGGGCTGCGTAACCAGATAGTGCATCCGGCCCGCGCCGGTCGGCTCGGCCCGGCTGCTCACAATTGAAAAAGGCGATCGGAGCGATGCTTCGGTCGCCTTTTTCGCCTGAGACCTACTTCACCACCGCCTGTACCCACACGACAATGCGCTGCGCCAGGAAAGCTGTGGTTGCTGGCGACAGCGCGTCTCCGGCAATGACATGATTGTCCCGATCGCCGGTATCGTCGACCGGCACCAGTTCGTGCGCCGCGCCCCAGCGCCCGGCGATGTCGCGGGTGCGGTCCGGCCGCACGATCTTGTCCGAATCGGAAAAGATGAACAGGGCAGGGATGGTCGCCTTCTCCACCGGCGCGCCATTGGCCAGCTCGGTCAGCGCCACCATCGGCAGCGTCGCCGCGATCGGATAGCGCCAGGTCCAGAATTTTTCGTGCAGCGCATTGCGCGGCACGAAGCTGCGCTCCTTGCCGGCGACCAGCTCGGCGATCTCTCGGCCCCACGGCATGGTCAGAAGTTCGGCGCCGGAAGCCTTGACGCCGAAATTCGGCGAGATGAATGCTATGGCCGCCACCCCGTCCGATGCGCCCGGCTGCGTCGCAGCCCAGGCTGCCAGCGAGCCGCCGGTCGAGGTGGCGATGACGATCACCTTGTCGCCGATCGCTCGGCCGATGGCGAGCGCTTCCTCATAATCGTTGATCCAGGCGTTGACGCTGCCGTCCGCCATCGCGGCACCGCCCTGTCCGTGACCGGTGAGACGGGTGTAGTAAAGATTGGCGTCGAGCCCTTCGGCCACCTCGTCGGGAAGCGGACGAACCTCGCCCTTCGACGCCGAAAAGCCGTGGATGTAGACGATCGACAGCGGCGTCCTGGCGTGAACCATCGGATTGACCCAGATGATTTCCTTTTCCAGCCCGTCGTGGATATCAGGTACGGCCGCCTCCTTGCGTGCCAGGTAGGCTTGCGGGTCATCGCCGATCACGGAAGGATCGAAGCGGATCGTGATGTCGGCTGGGGCGCGCGGGCCGAAGACGTAGGCAAGGACGAGAATGACGGCGAGACCCAATACCGCAAGCACGATCCGTCGCCCCATCGCAGACTCCATGCAATTAATCTCAACCTATGGCCACGATGGCAAACAGGCAACGACGTCCTGCCGGCGGCGGGAGCGCCAACTTGATGGCCGGTCTATTCGCTCGGCGGCTTGCGGTCGAAATTCAGCGGACGCGCCTTCCAGCGGGTCGCGGTGCTGATGACCCATCGGCAGAACGGTCTCGGCAGGATTCTGAGCAGCTTCAGGCCCCAGCACAAGCGCCACGGGAAGGTGACTTCGAAGCCGCCGGATTTGATGCCGCGCGCCATGCGGCGCGAGGCGCGATTGACGGGCATCAGCCCGGGCATCGGCAGCAAATTCTTCTCGGTCAGCGGGGTGTCGACGAAGCCCGGGTTTATCACCTGGATGCGGACGTTCATCTTGTCGAAATCGTACTTCAGCGACTCGGCGAGGATATTGATCGCCGCCTTGGTGCCGCCATAGGCGGCCGTGGTCGGCCAGCCGAAATAGGCAGTGACCGAACCGACCAGGACGATATGGCCGCGCGCGCGGACGCGCATGCGCTCGATGACCGGCACCAGGCCATTGATGATGCCGAAATAATTGACATCGAAGGACTGGCGAAATCCACGGGCAGTGAGGTCTTCGCCGACGGTCGCAATATAGCTCCCGGCATTGAACACGGCCAAGACGATCGGGCCGAGATCCTTCTCGATCGCCGCGACCGTCCTTGCCATGCGTTCTTCGTCGGTGACGTCGCAAGGATAGGCCGTGACGTGGCCCGGCATCTGCGCCGTCTCGACAACAAGCGTGTCGATCGGATCGTCGTCGAGCGCCGTCACCGCGACGACATAGCCTTGCGCCGCAAGGTCCTTGGCCAGTGAACGGCCGATGCCGCTGCTGCCGCCGGTAATCCAGGCGACGCCGTGCTTCGGGTCGGCCCGATAGAGTGTCATGCTATGCCCTGCGACTTTTTCTTAGCCTGTGCTCTAGCGGTGAAGAAATCGGATGAAAAGAGCGCTTTTCAATGGTGAGCTTCAATGATTGGCTCAACGCAACATCTGTTTTAGGAAATTGCAGCCCGGAAATGCCGCTGGATCAGGCAAATTCTTGCCTTGAAACCCAAGCTTCGGGTTTCTAGGGTTCGGCCGCAAGCATAAAGGAATCTCCATGCCCCGTTCTGTGATCGAAGCGATCGGCAATACGCCTCTGATCCGCCTCAACAAAGCCTCGGAAGAAACCGGCTGCGAGATCCTGGGCAAGGCCGAATTCATGAATCCGGGCCAGTCGGTCAAGGACCGTGCCGCGCTGTTCATCATCCGCGACGCCGAGCAGCGCGGACTTTTGAGGCCGGGCGGGGTGATTGTCGAGGGGACGGCCGGCAACACCGGCATCGGATTGACGCTGGTTGCCAAGGCGCTTGGCTACCGCACCGTAATCGTCATCCCGGAGACGCAAAGCCAGGAGAAGAAGGACACGATCAGATTGCTCGGCGCCGAGCTGATCGAGGTGCCTGCCGTTCCCTACAAGAACCCCAACAATTATGTGAAACTGTCGGGCCGTCTGGCCGAGCAGATGGCCCGGTCCGAGCCGAACGGCGCGATCTGGGCCAATCAGTTCGACAACGTCGCCAACCGTGATGGCCATACCCGCACCACGGCGGAAGAAATCTGGGCCCAGACCGGCGGCAAGGTCGATGGTTTCGTCTCGGCGGTCGGCTCCGGCGGAACACTGGCAGGGGTCGCCTTCGGGCTCAAGGCCAGGAGCAAGGACGTCAAGATCGCGCTCGCCGATCCGCTCGGTGCGGCGCTCTACAGTTTCTACACCAGCGGCGAGCTGAAATCCGAAGGCAGCTCGATCACCGAAGGCATCGGGCAGGGGCGGGTCACCGCCAATCTGGAAGGGTTCACGCCGGATTTCTCCTTCCAGATTCCGGACGAGGATGCACTGCCGATCGTCTTCGACCTGATCCAGGAGGAAGGCCTGTGCGTCGGCGGCTCGACCGGCATCAACATTGCCGGCGCGATCCGGCTGGCACGTGAGATGGGTCCCGGCCATACCATCGTGACCGTGCTTTGCGACTACGGCACGCGCTATCAGTCGAAATTGTTCAACCCGGAATTCCTGCGTCAGAAGCAGCTGCCGGTGCCGGGCTGGATGGAACAGCGGAGCACAATCTCGGTGCCGTTCGAAAAGGTTGCGTGATGGCTTACAGGACGGATGCCCTGTTTCGCGACGACGCCTATCTCAGGACGGCTGATGCCGTGGTTGTCGCCGTCAACGACCGTGGCGGCATCATTCTGGACCGGACGATCTTCTATGCCACGTCGGGCGGGCAGCCTGGCGATACGGGCACCCTCGAACGCGCCGACGGCAGCCTGATCGCTGTTGCCGCCACCATCACCGGTGAGACCAAGGATGACATCATCCATGTGCCGCCGCCTGAGCAGGCGGTGCCTGAGGTCGGTGAGCCGGTAAAGCTTGCCCTCGATTGGCAGAGGCGGCATCTTCTGATGCGCATGCACACAGCCTGCCACTTGCTTACCGTCGTCTGCCCGTTCCCGATCACCGGTGCCTCGGTTTCCGAGGACGACAGCCGTATCGATTTCGATATTCCGGATGCCGGCTTCACCAGGGAAGACGTGACGGCCCGGCTGATGGAATTGGTGCGGGCCGACCACCCGGTCTCTGTCAGGCTGATCACCGACGAGGAGTTGGCGGCCAATCCGGGACTGGTGAAATCGAAGAATGTTCGGCCGCCGGTCGGCACGGGCAAGATCCGCTTGGTCTGCATTGGCGAGAACGCCTCGATCGACAGCCAGCCTTGCGGCGGCACTCATGTGAAGAGCACTGGAGAAGTCGGCGAGATACATATCGGCAAGATCGAGAAGAAGGGTCGCGAGAACCGGCGCTTCCGAATACGCTTTGGACCAATGCCGCCGGCCTGATAAACAGCCGGCCTGATAAACAGATTGTCGAAGGCGGGCAGGAGAAGAACAATGGCCGAAGACAGCCCTTTCACCGTCGATGCGGACTGGTTGCAGAAGCGCCTCGGCGAGCCTGGCCTGACCATCGTCGACGCGTCCTGGTATTTGCCGGCGCAGAAACGCGACGCGCGCGCCGAATATGACGCAGCGCACATTCCGGGCGCCCGTTTCCTGGATCACGATGCGATCTCGGATCCTGATTCCCCACTGCCGCACACGCTGCCGTCGCCGCAGCATTTCGCCCAGTATGTCGGCGCCATGGGCATTTCGGCCGACGACACCATCGTTGTCTATGACGGCCCGGGCTTCTTCTCGGCGCCGCGCGCCTGGTGGATGTTCCGTGTCATGGGGGTGTTCCAGGTCTACATATTGGACGGCGGCTTCGATCGCTGGAAAGCGGCTGGACGGCCGGTGACGGCGGAGCCGACGAAGATCGCGCCTTGCGTGTTCCATGCCGACTTCGATGCCGCTCGCGTCGCCAGCCTGGCCGACATGCGCCGGATCGTCGAGACCGGAGAAAGCCAGATCGCCGATGCGCGTTCGCCTGGCCGGTTTGCCGGTACCGAGCCGGAGCCTCGCGCCGGCGTCCGCTCGGGCCATATGCCCGGCGCGCGCAATGCGCCGTTTTCGGCGCTTGCCGAGGATGGCGAGTTGCTGTCGAAAGACCGGTTGCGCAAGGTGATCGAGGACGCCGGCATCGACCTGTCAAAGCCGGTCGTCACCTCTTGCGGCTCAGGCGTTACGGCGGCGGCGATCACGCTGGCGCTCGAGACGCTAGGCCACACCGACAACAGGCTCTACGACGGTTCATGGACCGAATGGGGTGGGCTTGGCGATACGCCCGTCGTGACGGGCAAGGACTGACTGTGATGGAAAACGGCGCGCTTGACGACATCGAGGTCACGGTGACGTTTCTCGAAATGCATGCGCCGCCAGCCTATTCGCCGCCGCTGCCGTACAACCGCCAGATCGCATTGCTAAAAACCAAGGACATTCCGCTGCATTTCTACCGCTATTTGATGGATCGGGTGGGCCGCAAATGGCACTGGGTCAATGTGCTGAGGCTGAGCGACGAGGAGCTTTCTGCCGGGATCCATCGCGAGGACCGCGATATCAGGGTGCTGTATCTCGACGGCTCGCCGGCCGGCTTTTTCGACCTGAAGCCACATCTGCCGGGAGAAGTGGAACTGGCCTATTTCGGCATGATGGAGCACGCCACCGGCCAAGGCATCGGCCGCTGGTTCCTGGGTGCGGCGATCGACGCCGCCTGGTCGCACGGACCAAGGCGGGTGACGGTGCAGACCTGCACGCTCGACCATCCGGCGGCATTGCCGCTCTATCAGAAGCTCGGCTTTGAACCGGTCGCGCAAAAGAAGGAGATGGTGCATCCAATGACCTTCGCCGAACGTGCGGCCAGCGTCATGCGGCCATGATTTTCTCCGCAGACTGAATTTCATCGATGCTTCAGCTCGGAGGCAAACTGTTGGAGCGTTCGCCACGCATCCAAGGGAACGCGTGGCGCTCGAAATGGCGATGGGAGGATCAATGACGATTCGGGTGGTGATGGCCGGTGCGACCGGCTGGGTCGGCAAGGCACTGGTTCCGGCGATCGGGGCGCAAGGCGACATGGCGCTGGCCGGTGCCGTGTCACGCAGCGGCGCTGGGCAGGATTCAGGCCTGCTGGTCGGCCTGTCGGCAAACGGCATCATCGTTGCCGCCTCGCTGGCCGAGGCAATGGAGGTGCCCTCGGACGTGCTGGTCGACTACACCAAACCGGATGTCGTGAAGGACCATGCGCTGCTGGCCATCGAAAACGGACGGCACGTGGTGATCGGCACCTCGGGGCTGGGTGCGGCCGATTTCGGCGAGATCGATGCTGCAGCCCGCGCCAATCGTGTCGGCGTCATTGCCGCCGGCAATTTTTCGATCACCGCCACGCTGATGAAGCGGTTTGCCCTGATGGCGGCGAAATACGTGCCGGATGTCGAGGTCATCGACTATGCCAGCGCCAAAAAGCCCGACGCGCCGTCCGGCACGGCGCGCGAGCTTGCCGAAGCGCTGGCCGATGTCCGCAAGGCTTCGACCGCGCGGCCGGTCTCGGAGGTCTCCGGTGTGCCGGGAACGCGCGGTGCGGCGGTTGGCACGGGCGAGGGGGTGCAGGTGCATGCGCTTCGCCTGCCTTCCTACATCCTGTCCTGCGAAGCGCTGTTCGGCCTGCCCGACGAGCGGCTGACCATCCGCCACGACGCCGGCTCGTCCGCTGCCCCTTATGTGGCCGGGACGCTGCTCGCCATCCGGCGGGTACAGGAGATCACAGGGCTGGTGCGCGGTCTCGACGCGCTGATGGACTGATCCAGATTGGCAGGAATCGGGTGGGAAGCGCTGGCGCAGCGACGTAATTTCCGGTCGATGACATCGGAGATTTCACCATGACCATCCAGTTCAAGGCCTTGCCCACGGAAGGCGTCAGAGCTTTGCAGCGCGGCGGGCCGGACGCCTATGGCCTGATCCCAGAGCGGAAAATATCCGACGGTGACGGCGTGCCTTGCCGCCACTGCCTGAAGAACGTCGCCGCTGGAGAAGCCTACCTTGTCCTGGCTTATCGGCCATTCCCGCAATTGCAGCCTTATGCCGAGACCGGCCCGATCTTCCTCCATGCCGAGCCTTGCGAGCGCGCTGCCGAGGCCGAGGCGCTTCCCGAAATTCTCGAAGGCAGCGACTACATCGTGCGCGGTTACGGCAGCGACGATCGCATCGTCTACGGCAGCGGCGGCGTCATCCCAACGGCCGCTATTGCGGCACGGGCCGAGAGTTTGTTCGAGCGCGACGACATCGCCTATGTGCATGTTCGCTCGGCACGCAACAACTGCTATCAGTGCCGGATCGAGCGCGCGTGACCGGATCGGTCGCAGCTGTCGTACGCCTGTCGCAATGTCGCGTTATGGAATGATTGTCGATCGATTTGCCGACCGCGGATGAACCGGCGGGAGATCTCGATATCAGAGGAAGCGGGGCTTTGGCTCCGCTTTTTTGCTGCCTGCATTATATTTCTTTACCCAAAGAAAAAGCCCGCCGGAATGACCGACGGGCTTTGACTGTTGTCTGGACGGCTCGAAAATTAGTTGAACTTGTACTTCGCACCAATGCGGACGGTATGGAACGAAGGCGTCGAGGTGAGAGTGTCGTCCGGCAGCCCAAGTTCCGACGAGAAATCCTCCTCGGAGAACTGCGAATAGCGGTACTCGAGGCCGACGGTCACGTTGCTGGACATGGCCGTTTCCAGACCACCACCCACCGAGAAGCCGCTGGAGTCCCAATCGAGGATATCGCCGATCGGCGAAGACGCGTTCAGATCGAAGTGCTGCCAACTGTAACCACCGAGCACGTAGGCGAGGGTTGATTCGTTAACTTTCATACCGACGCGGGCAAGCACATCGAAGCCGTAATCGGTATCCAGATTGATCGATCCGCCTGGAAGTTCCAACTCGGAAGTCATGCCGGAGTAGCGGGCATCCACCATGACACCTGCGACCCAGCTGCCGAAATCATGGTCATAGCCGACGTTCAATTCGCCGAACACACCTTCGCCGCCGAGCCCGTTGAACTCGAGCCCGCCAAGCGGCGGAACCTCGATCTGATGCACCGACGCACCCGCGCCGGCGGCGCCGCCGACGTAGAAGCCGGTCCAGTTGTAGGCAGGCGCTTCAAAAGAGGCGACGCCGCCATTCTGGGCGCCAAAGCGATAGTTGGCCCCGACCTGGAACGTATGCCGCGACGTGTCGATATTGAGGGCGCCATCCGGCAAACCGAACTCGGAAAGCAGATCATCATTGGTACCGAAGCGGGTATAGCGATATTCTGTCTTGATGGTCCAGTTGCTGTTGATGGCCGTTTCAACGCCGGCTCCGACGAAGTAACCGCTCTGGTCCCAATCCAGGTCAAAACCAGCGTTGGTGTCGAGTTCGTATTTCTGCCAGGAATAGCCGCCGAGCACATAGCCCAAAGTGTTCGGCGTGAACAGGTAACCGGCTCGCAAACCAGCGTCGAAGCCGTAGGTCTCTTGGACCGAAGCCTCTAGTCCAGCTACATCGAGCGTGGTTTCAATGTTGCCGATATGGGCGTCCAGGAGTCCGCCGATCAGGAAGCGCGGCGACACCATATAGTCGTACCCAACGGTCAGTTCACCGTATACGCCTTCACCACCAATGCCGTTCAACGAGAAGCCCGGAAGGAAATCGCTGCTGAGCTCGTGGACATTGGCGCCGGCGCCAACGCCGAAGCCGACATAGATGCCACTCCAGTTGAAGGCCGACGTTTCGACCACCGGCACAAGCGCGTCGGCGGCCTGAGAAGCCGATCCGAGCGCCAGTACGGAAACCGCGCCAAGAAGAAGAGATTTTGCGAATCGTTTGCTGGTCATTGCCCCTGCCTTTTGAAAAACCCGTCAGCCGTCTAGCACCTGCCCACGCCGGCGGATGTAACAAAAAAGCCACAACAATGACACATTGCAAGCAAAACGGGTAAAGCCGGCCGGCCTAGCGCAGTTCGTGAAATTTTCTTGTGGAAAAAAGAGCCGCCGGGGGCGTCGGCGGCTCTTTCGGGAGAGGATCGAGCGGCGGGTTCAGGCGGCGAGAACGGCCTTCGGCTCGACCAGTTCATAGCCGAGCGATTCGGCCACCGCGCGGTTGGTGATCTTGCCCTTGTGGACATTGAGGCCGTTGCGCAAATGATGATCGTCGACCAGCGCCTTCAGGCCTTTGTCGGCGAGCTGCAGGCCGTAATGCAGCGTCGCGTTGTTCAACGCCTGGGCCGAGGTGACCGGCACCGCGCCCGGCATGTTGGCGACGCAATAGTGAACGACGCCGTCGACCTCATAGGTCGGGTCGGCATGAGTTGTGGCGTGCGAGGTCTCGAAGCAGCCGCCCTGGTCGATGGCAACATCGACCAGCACCGAGCCCTTCTTCATTCCCGACAGCATTTCGCGCGAAACGAGTTTTGGCGCGGCGGCACCCGGGATCAGCACGGCGCCGACGACGATGTCGGCCGAAAAACATTCCTCTTCCAGCGCCTCGACCGTCGAGTAGCGGGTGTGGACGCGGCCGCCGAAGATATCGTCGAGTTGGCGCAGCCGCGGGATCGAGCGGTCGATGATGGTGACGTCGGCGCCAAGGCCGGCCGCCATCCGTGCGGCATGCAG
>NZ_JBVVQV010000028.1:0-89626 GCF_055811235.1 Mesorhizobium sp. WSM4810
CGAACGCGGATGAAAGGCGTAACGGACAATCTTCTTTGCCTCGCCATCCTGATAACGGGCATTATGAGCCCAGTCCGACCGGAACCGGCAAGTCGTGGCTGGCCGGCGCCTTCGGCCGGCAAGCAGCAGGGCTCGATCGTTTCGTGCTCTATGTGCGCGTGGCCCTGTTGGAGGATTGGCTTCTCGCTCCGCAAGGACGCCGAAATGTGGGCGCGCCGAATTGAGCGAGAGATCGACCTGGGTCAGAAGCCTGCGCCCAAGCACAAGGACGGGATCAAAACAGTTTCCGACCTCATCGACTGCATATCGCGGATATGGTGGAAGTTGGCAAGGAAATCGGTCGCTCGAAGGGGTTCAGTCTTGATATGCTGCGAGCAAGGCTCGGCAAAATAAACTTAGCAGACCTCAATCGTGAGCAAGTCATCAAATTCGGTAAGGAGCGGGCCGATGATGGTGCCGGGCCGGTCACGGTCGGCATAGACATCGGGTACATTCGCACCTTGCTGGTGCATGGCGCCGCAGTGCATGGGCTGCCCTATTCCGTGGAGCCGGTCGAGCTCGGGCGCGTTGCGCTTGCTCGCCTAGGTCTCGTAGGTAAGGGCAACGAGCGTGATCGGCGGCCCACCGATGAGGAAATCGAGGCGATCATTCGATATTTCAAGGGCAACAATTATCAGATTATCCCAGTGGACAGGATGATGCGCTTTGCGATCGCTACCGCGATGCGATTAGGGGAGATCTGCAACGTCACCTGGGAGGACCTCAACCATCGTAACAAAACTCTCTTGCTGCGAGATCGCAAGGATCCACGTCACAAACAGGGCAATCATATGCGGATCCCCCTACTAGACGTCAGCGGCTATGACGCGCGCGCCATTATCGAAGAGCAGCGTTTCGCCACTGCCGGCGAAGGTCGCATCTTCCCCTATAATGGCAGATCAGCCGGAACCGCATTCCGACGTGCCTGCCAGGAATTGGACATCGAGGACTTACACTTCCACGACTTGCGCCACGAAGGAACCAGCCGTCTGTTTGAGGCGGGCTTCACAATCGAGCAGGTCGCCATGGTTACGGGGCACAAAGACTGGAAGATGCTTCGTCGCTATACACATTTGAGGCCAGAGCAGCTCCACACGATCGCAGCGAGGCTGCTAATGGCCGCGCCGGCACAGGAGCGCCGTCAGGCATTTGCCTAGCTTTGCTGCGTGCCAGCGGATGGTTGTTTTTCGACTGATTGTCGGAGTTCGCTAGGGCTGACCGCCGGGTGCGAGAAGGCCCGGCGATCCTTTACCATTGAGATCGGGTATGATACCCGTTCCGTGCAGAAAGGTCGGGTATCATACCCGATCTCCGGGAGACGAATTTGCGCCTTGTTCCTACGCCAGTTGCGTCGCAGTTGACGGGTCTCTCGACCGAAAAACTTCGGGAGTGGACGAGCCGGCGTGCACTGGTGCCAGCTGATGTTCGGCCAAAGCAAAAAGGATCCCCCGCCAAGTTCACCTGGCAAACCGTCTTGATCCTCAGATTGGCGGTTTTGCTGCGCGACCAATTCGCTGTTGAACTTCAGGCATACCAGGCGACCTTCGCGAACTTACGAAAGGACTTAAAGTCCACTTCGTTCATCGGACTATGGGGACGTCGCATCGCGCTCGCACCCCAGGGAGCGTGGTTTTTCCTCGATGAGGAGACTCCTACGCTCGGTGTCGACGTCCTCGTCATCCATTTGGATGCCCATCTCGCGGTCATTCGGGACGGGTTTTCGCTTCCTGACGCTTCAGCTGTCGCCGGGCAGTTCGACCTCTTTTCTCTACCGGCCATGCATGGCAGGGCACGCGCCCCGGAACATCAAAGGTCGACCGCCATTGGCCGAAGGCGGTCGGCATGACCGTATCCTTGGATTTCGCCAGCTTGGTTCACAAAGGCATATGTTCCTGGTATGTTCTGGATAAGGGAGGGCGGGCGTCGTGACCACCGGTATCCAGAACTGGCTCGAGAAGCTCGGCTATTCCGCCGAGCCAACCGTGCTGCATGTTCGCGGAACCCCCGTGTCCGAGACGCATCCCTACGCGCTGGAGATCAAGGCACTCCTCCGGCCTGACGGTGCTATTCGCGCGCAAGCCGTCTTTGACGTCGAAGGGATGCCCACCGTCGTGTTCGTCGGTGAGGACGACAAACCCCTGTCGCCAGCAGCACTTGATGACGCGCGCAAGCGCATCTGGAACCAGAACCTCGCAACCATCGTCATCGAGTTGAAAGGCGACGAGGCGCTTGCGCTTCCGGCGCGCAAACTGAAGCCGGCAGGCGAACGTTTGCGTCTGAGTGAAGCGCGGCCAGATGGCCCCTTCTCAGCGCTCGATGTCGCGACGGCCAACCTGTCCCGCAGATTGCCGAAATGGTTTGACGTCAAGGCACGCGTCGATCGCAAGCTACTTGCAAATCTGTCCACCACGGTGGCTAAGCTGACCGACGACGCCTATCCCAAAGTGGGCTCCGAAAAAGAGCGTAGGCGGCTCGCCGAATTGCTCATGGGTCAGGTGCTCTTCGTCTCCTATCTCGAGCACCGGGAGATCGTCGGCTCGACCTATCGCCAACGGCGCGAGGTAGCGGAGCTCCATGGCTTAGTCGCGCAGAGCAGCCGCGATGGCGTGCGAACGTTGATCGATCGGCTGCGGAGCGACTTCAACGGCGACTTTCTCGGTGACGACCGGCATGATCCCTGGACGTCGCTCTCAGACGCTGGCTTCGATCTCCTGAGCCAGTTTCTACGCCGCACGGACATGCGAACCGGCCAGGGCGATTTTTGGAACTACGATTTCAGCTACATCCCCGTGGAACTGCTATCGGGCCTGTATGAGAAGTTCCTGACCCCAGAGCAACAAGCCAAGGAAGGCGCGTATTACACGCCTCGCAATTTAGCGATGCTTGCGGTCGAGCAGGCCTTCACCGCCTCTCCCGACCCGCTTGCAGAAACCATTTTCGATGGGGCCTGCGGCTCAGGTATTTTGCTCACTACTGCTTATCGCCGCCTGATTGCCTTGTCAGAGGCAAAACAACGACGGCCACTCGGATTCGCTGAACGCGCCAGACTGCTGGAACGTAGCATCTTCGGCGGCGATATCAATTTCATGGCCTGTCGCGTGACGGCCTTCAGCCTCTACCTGTCCCTGTTGGAAGGACTCGACCCGGCCGATATTCTCGCGGCGCAGGAGCGCGACGGAACGAAACTTCCTTCCCTCAACGGCAAAAACCTCGTCCATGGCGACGAGAACGCCGACTTTTTCAAGGATACCCATACGTTCCACGGTCGGCGCTTCTCGCTAATTGTCTCGAACCCGCCTTGGGCCGAACCAGAGGGGCAACACCACACCTCGACCGACGACTGGGCCGATACGGCGGGCGTACCTTTCGCCCGCCGCCAGGTTGCCGGTGCATATGCGCTGCGTGCGCGTGAATTCCTCTCGGAGGGCGGAAGGGTATGCCTGATCCTGCCGATCGGGCAGTTTCTTGGCGCCTCGAGTGCGGCATTCGTCTCCCACGTCCTGCGCGTATATCGCCCTACAACGTTGATCAACTTCGGAGACCTGCAGGGGCTGCTGTTCCCGACCGCTGAGAACACCTGTCATGTTTTCCTTGCTGAATACCGCTCCGACGAGGCCGCAGCGCACATTCCGTTCGACGAAACGTTCGAATATCTCGTTCCAAAAGCGGACCTGAGCCTAGCCCTCGGCCGTCTGACAATGCAGTCCGCCGACCGTCATGCGTTGCAAACACGCTCGGTCGCGGAAGATCCTCAACTCCTCGTCACGATGATGTGGGGGGACGCCAGCGATCTTGCTATCTGGACCCGGCTCGCCTTGCGCGGCACATTTGCGGATTTCTGGCGCGGTCCGCAGGAATTTCGCCGCTGGGTTTATCGCAAGGGCATCCATCTCAACGACAAAAGTCGCGACGCTGTCGACGCAGGCGAACTGCGAGACAAGCCTCATGTGCCGATTGCGGCCTTGAGCGCCGGCTCCCCAGTCCTTCATCCGATCTTGCTGACCAAATGGCCCGCCACGCAGGATACGGTAGTTGGGTTGAATGACGCGGTACGTGCGGTGTTCGATGGTCCCCGCGTGTTGTTCCCGGATGGCTTCTCCAAGGGCGAGCAGAACATCCGTGCAGTGTATTTTGACGGTCCGGCTAGCTTCACCCATAGCATCGGCGTGATCGCCGGTAAGCGGAAGGACGCAGCACTACTGCAGTTCTCGGCTGTCTACCTGCGGTCGACGCTGGCGCGCTATTTCCTGATGATGCGCGGCTGGAAGATGCTGTGCGAGCGCAACGGCGTGCATCTGACCGAAGTCGAGGCCTTTCCCTTTTTCGCGCCCGAGGACGCGCCCGACACTGAGGCCGCCTCTTCGGCCCTGGCAAGCATCCAAGCGCATATGACTACCCTCATAGCGCTGCCCGAGCTGGACCAAGGGCGGCGCTATGCCGAACTGCGCGGTGAGTTCGACGACGCGATCTTCAGCTATTTCGGCCTTACCGTGGAAGAGCAGACCCTCGTCCGCGAGACGGTCGAGGTTCTCATGCCGTCAATCCGTCCAAGGAGCTTCAAGAGCCTCGACACGCCAGCACAGCATCGAGCCGATGCTGATGATTTCGACATCTATGCGAGAGCTCTCGGGGAAGCCCTGACCGCCTGGCGAACGAAAACACGCGGGCGCGGCCGCTTCCACGTCAAGGTGGTGACGAGCGATCCAGGCCGTTCCGGACCGTCTGGTATTGTCCGGGTCGCCTATTCCAACCAGTCCACTGAGCCACCGGAAGTAAGCTCAGCAGTAAGCGACAACCTGGTGCTCGAAACACTCACACAACTGCGCGAGGCTGGTCTTCGCGTAATCGCGTCCGGCGACTTTCTTGCCCTGGTTCCTGACGTCCACCTTTGGTTCGATGGCGCACTTTACCTTGTGCGTCCGCTGACGCGAAGAAGCTGGACTGTTCGGCAAGCCTTGCGCGATGCGGAGCATATCGTGCGCAGCGTTCAATCCCGTCAGCCGGGAAAAAGGGCGGCGGTGACCGCGTGACCACGTCCGTCGATTGGTTGGCCGCTTTTCCTCTCCAGCCGGCAACGGAGGCTGTCGAAGCCTTGCGACAAGGATGGTCCGAACTAGCGGCCCGGCCGCGACCAGACTTCAATCCCAAGACCAAGGAGGATGGTCTCACCAAGCGGCTCAAGATCTATGTCGAGAACCATGTCGCACGGCAACGAGGTCTGCTCGGTATGTGGGCCGCCGAGGACATCATCGGCAACATCGATCCCGCAACAGGAGCCATGATCGAGGAAAGGCGCACTGACATCGTTTACGGCTGGAACGACGAGCTCCAAGGAATGAAGCTCGTTTTCGAGTTCAAACGCCTCGGTCGCCACAAGAAACACCGAGACCACTATCTGCGAGAGCAAGGCCTAGGTCGGTTTGTTACCGGCATATACAGCCGACAACAGGCTGTTGCAGCGATGGTAGGTGTGCTGCTCGACCCAGAAGACGAAATCGTGCCGCCAATCAGAAAGGCGCTGGAAGACTCGACGCTCGCCGCCGCGTTGCGGCTGTGCCAGACACCCGGGGGTCAGCCATATGAGCGACCATCTGTTCTGTTCCAGGCCGCCGACTTTGATACTGAGCACGAGCGAGACGCTGCGCTTGCCCCGACACACGGCACGATCCGTGTCTCCCACTTTTTCTTGCCCTTCGGATATCCGACCACGACACGAAAATCAAAAGTCGCGAGCGGGCCTGGTCCCTAAACAGCGCAGCGCACGAAGTAGTGCGGAAAGGTCGTGATCAGCAAGTTGCAAGCATGCGCAGTCCGACAGTCCGCCCTACCGGCTGTCCATGGCGACATCTTCTTGATGCTGATGCCATCCGTGCATGTCCTCGATTGGGTCGGCCATGATGTCCTCCAGTTGGTCAATCTCCTTCCTGATCCGGTCAAACATCTCCAAGGCAAGCAAGCTCCGCGGCTTAGTGACAATTGACCTGGTCCGCTTTCGCCAGCTCTCGAATGGCAATCTTGAGTATCTGGCCTTCCAGCCAGGCAGAAGACGGGCATTGAGGTCAACCAGGACTTTTGTGCCGCGCGCGATTGAGAGCATCCTTACATCGAGTGGTTTGGCTGCAAGACCTTTCGCCTTTAGCGCTTTGTCGCCGTCTCGGCGAAAGCGGACGAGCGCCGCAATCGTGTCAGCTTCTAGCTGGACGGTCCGGATAGTATGGATGGGATCATCGTTCCCTGAGCGACCCTTCGCGATGATGGCGAACGACGATTCTGCCTGATCGATCCTGACGAGCAGGTGTCCGATCAGCGCTTGCTCAACCGGCATGGGCGGCTGCGAACATGCAGCGAGGAGCCTACCACGCAGTGCGGCGATATCGATTTTGGCTAGGTGGTACTTTGAGGTTGCCAGCTCAGGCAAGAGACGACGCGCCGTATCGCTGACGACCTCTGGCTCCCAGCGGAGGTGGCGTTGCGCGCCGAGCAGGGACTCGAGAAGCCCCGCAGCCAACCGGAAATAGAGGTGCGCTAGCTGACCAATGATCGGATCGTCGCGAAGTCCGACATGATAGAGTTGGTTCCGATACCCGTGCAGGATCGCCATAGCTTGAACCTGATCGGCGGGAATGTGGCCGAGATCTTTGAGAAATTGGATCTTTTTATCGAAGGCTCGCCCGCGCGCATCATTGCGTTGCTCCGCAGTCAACTGATGCGAGGGCCTGTAGCGATCATCAAACAACAGGTCAGCGCATTTCTGATGGCACATCAGCTCCAGGCCATTGTCGACAAGGATCAAAGCGATCCGCCCATTGAGTGGATGATCAATCGCTAGTTCGCAGAGTGCACGGTCCAGTTGTTCTACAATGGGAACGATAGATCGCACGATCACCTCCTGACGGCGCCGTCCGAGCCGTGACATTTCATTTCCAAATACCATACACTACTGCACGCTGCATTTGGACAGCAGGCAACCACCGCGGGAGCTGATGCCCTGAACGACTTGGTTCCCCCCGAACTCGCTTCCGCGATCGACGCTCTATGGCGCCATCAAGGTCCGGTGGCGGGAAATCTGTACGCAGCGCCAGCCTTTGTGAATCTACGCGAAACTTGCCAACGGCTCTATCCATCGTCCGGGTCCAAGGACGCGGTGAGTTTCGCGCTGAGCCAAGGCATTTTCGCTCTTGGTTTTCGACGGAGCGACGATGTGCCGACCCGCTTGGCCATCTCTTCCGACGTCGCGGCCCTCCGTATTGATCACGCCTTCAAACAGACCAGTGCGACCGTCATGCATCTCTGCCCGCTCGATCTCGGAGATGACATCCCGGAACTCCGCTTTGGGCCCAATGCCATTCGAACTTTCGCCGCAAGAGAACTAGACGATCTTCTCGACCCGGACGGGTTGTCGCGGCAGAGGGCCGGATGGCGGTTCGACAGCCAACGCTTCAGCCGGTTTTCATGGCTCGTAGTCGAGGAGACGGTGATGTTTCCTAGTACTTCAGGGGGTCGCGCTCTCCCCAGCCTGTTTTTCGATGCCCGCGAGGACCTCGGGCGGATCGAACCGCACAAGCGACATTTCCCGGCCCCGGTCGAGGAAGCGCTCTTCGCGTTGCTTACGGCGCCTTGGGAGGATGTCACCGCCTATTCCGATCTGGATTGGCGGCCTTTTCGCGTTCCCTGGGTCTATACGCTTTCGGACGACCTTTTCACGCGACAGCCGATGCCGCCCGATGCCGACACGTTATCCTGGGAGCCGGACTTCCATCAGAACGACGAAGGGGAGATGGTGGAAGTCGAGCGCCCCACACGGTTCCAATTAACCGACGTGGCGATATCCCAGACAGCATATCTGGACGATACAGCCTGGTCTGAAGTGATGGCAGCTCGACGGTCCGCGGTGTTCGCTCGTCCCGTCGAACACTTCCTTATTCGCGCTTTTGCGAGCGATGGAATTGACGAATTTCTAGCGCATATCACGGCAATTGAAGCCGCACTGGGAATGCCTGGAGATCATTATCCCAAAGCGCGGCCCAAAATCCCCGGGCAACAGCGCCAAGGCGCGACGGCACGCGTCGC
This sequence comes from Mesorhizobium sp. WSM4810, assembly GCF_055811235.1. Classification (NCBI taxonomy): domain Bacteria; kingdom Pseudomonadati; phylum Pseudomonadota; class Alphaproteobacteria; order Hyphomicrobiales; family Phyllobacteriaceae; genus Mesorhizobium; species Mesorhizobium sp. WSM4810. The sequence goes on from NZ_JBVVQV010000028.1 coordinate 8,110, forward strand.
GTGGCGTTTGTCCGCCCTTCTGAATGATCCGTTGGCCGGCAAACGATATCTCGCACTTTTCAAGCAACGAAGTGACTTCCTCCACGGACAGGCGATGAAGGACATATCGAGCCAAGTGCGACTGGACGCTCGGCGGCTGGCTCGTCGATGTGTCTGCGCCCTGGTGGGCGCTGCAACCTCGATGCCGCCGCCAGAGCACCAGGACGCATTCCTGGGCGAGTTGCTGCGGCGTGGATCCGCCTGAGACTGAGATCGAACCGTGAAGCGGGCCACGGCCCATAATTCGAACTTTTTCGACTGGGGCATGAGTATGGTTGGCGATATCGATTTGGTGAATGTCAGCGCGGCATCCGAAAGGTTCTTCCGGCTCTACTTTACACACTGCATCTCACCCGATCGCGACACGCTGTTTTCGCTGCTCGAGGCAGGACACAGTCTGAATGACCGATTGAAGGTTGGCGCCGACCTCGATTTCTTCGACGTCCCGGAATTCACGGCGCTCAAATGCCTTCGGAACTACTTCCATCACCAGCAGGAATTGCGGCACCTCGTGAGGCTCATTCCGATCGCCGGTTATCCCATCGTGACAGATTTGATGAAGCTATGCCTCGTCCCGCGCGGTCTGGTCGAGGCGGCGATTGAAAAGACAACAGCACGATACCGGGACGGTGCACGACAAGCCTGCCTTGGCGTGTTTCACTGGTATGGGCCTGTTGTGAATATCAATCCGGCACTCTTCAACTTCGTCGTCGCGGCTTACGAGCGCCTGAAAGATCGAGGTGTCCCATTGGCCGGAGAGGCGGCCGAGGAATTTGAGGCCAGCTATCAGTATGAGGAAGAGAACAACCTTCCGCATGTCGTCGATGGAAGACTTGCCACGTCGGCGGGAAGCATCGACGACGTCTTGACCGACATCACGAACGCACGGTTTTAGGATCGCGCATCGACGCGTCCTGCGTGCATAGGCTCGAAGGGCGCACGACAGAACATGGACGCGGGTGAGGTGCGATGAGTCAACGGCCATTTTTTAGTGATGGTCCTTCGGGTCAGGCATATGCCAACGTCATGGCTGCATCCAATGAATGGACGAAGCGCGCCCGACGGCTTTGCGAGGACCTTTGGGAAGAATTCGAACTGTATGCCGATCGGGACTTCCTCGGCGAAGTCCGCGTCAAATTTGATGAGCGGTTCTGGGAGATCGACCTCACGGTCACCCTTATCCGCCTTGGATTCCAGGTAACTTGTCCCAAGCCAGGCCCGGATGTTGGTATTGTCGTCGATGGGCTGCGGATCTGGTTCGAGGCGGTCTCCCCATCGCGTGGCGCCGACGGCTCTCCCGACCAAGTACCAGAGGCGCGCAGCGACGGCACCATGCAGAGCATCCCCAATGCGCAACTGGTCCTGCGCTACCTCAATAGCATCTCCGAGAAATTCGAGCGGCAGTATCGCAACTGGCTCCAGATCGGGGCGGTCGCGAAGGAGGACGCATTTGTCATCGCGCTGAATCCCAGGAGACTGGGCTTCGACTATGCCGACACAATTCCCCCACGTATCCTGCAGGCGGCCTTTCCAGTGGGGCATGCTTTCATCTCGTTCAGCCGGGACGACCTCAGGCCAACCCAGCGAGGGTTTGAGGTGCGCACCTCCCTTGCCAAGGCTTCGGGGACGCTGGTCGACACCGGGGTATTCCTCCATGAAGGCTACGAGGCGCTCAGCGGCCTGCTCGTTTCCCGCGTCGATGTCGTCAATCGACCAGAAGGTCTGGGCCAGGACTTCCAACTCCTTCCCAACCCCGTGGCTGCCGTTCCCTTGCCTGCCAGGTTTCGCCTCCCGGGGACCTACTTCGCTGTCAGCGCCACCGAGGATGGACACATCGTACGACCCGAGCCCTCAGAGTAAGGCCGGCGGATCGAGAAAGAAAGCCGCTGCCTCCTGATCCCTCATGCTGAGCACGTAGTGCGCAAACGCCTTGTTCTCGCCGATCGACCGATCGAGCAACGCATTCAGTAGGCCGAGGCTCCGCCGCTGCTGCTTCCCGAGACCGCGCCGCGCGGTCACGAGCTCGGCGTCGTCCGATGCGCAGATGAACGAGAGGAATTTTCCGAGAAGGCCGATGACGATATCGGACACTTGAATGCCGGCTTCGTCGTGGGAAATCGCGAAGCGGAAGTGCTTCAGCTCGTGATCGCCGTCGGTGAACGACGTGCGATCGAGATACTCTTTCACCACGTCCTCGACATCGAGGACATGCTGGCAATTCTTGAAGAGGCAAAGCCTCTGCACATAGAACGGCGCGAAACTCCCGATGAGCACGTTAGGTGTCTCGTCCTCGAGGTAAGGAAGGGCATCGAGCCGCCCCGCGATCTGAAGCACACCCTTCAGCATCATGTAGTTGAAGTGCGCGAGCAGATCGCGGCGGTGCTCCAGCAGATCGAGGAGCTCCGCGACAAAGGCCGGTCGCCGTTCTCGTCCAACGTCAGGGTGCCGATAGCGAAGGAAGATATCGACGGTGCCGTCGTAGTCGTAGCGGAGCACTGTGTAGAGGTCGTTCTTGAGCTGTGGGTTGAACGCCAGCAGCATTGGCTCGTGGTGCTCGGTAAGGATCGAGTCGACTATGTCGACAATCGACCAATAGAGCCGGTCGATAGCCGAGTAGTGAACGAACGCGCCCTGTTCGAACAGCCACGTCAGAAAGATCTCCAGTCGAGGTGCGTTAAGCAGCGCAGGAAACTCGCCGGTCGCCACATGCTTGAGCTTGATCTCCGTGGCACTCGCTTGTACCCGGAGGGCTGATCGACGTCCGTCAAGCGACAACGCCCGCGCCGTCCCGTCATGCGCTATGCCACCGACGACAAAACACTTTGGCTCGGGAACATTGAGCCCGTCCGATCGCACATGTAGTCGACGGATATTGTTCGTCTCGTCGTAGTAGATCCCATACTCGTCATCGGCGCCGGTAAGCCCATGAAGGGCGATCTCGCGGTCCCGGATCAAGTTGACGTCGATCACGCTCTCTCTTCCGCTTTCGGGCCGGGCTGCATCTAGGTCGCTCTCCGGGCTGCGTTTCATTGCCCGTGCGCAAACAGTTCTACCCGGCAGCGGCCATCGAGTCTTCGACCCAGCTCGTGTCTCGTCCGCGAGAGGACCGCGCCGGATCGCGGCATGGCGCCCACGCGCATCTTTGTTTCCGCGCAGCGGCTAACTATCAGCCCGTCTGAATCGATGTTCTGGCCCGCATCCCTGAGCCTGCTAATAGCCTGCGTCACTTCCACTGGACGCGCTCAACTTCCTAGGCCGTCAGACGACTGTCGTTGTGATGACTTATGCCGCAACATGACAGGGACTCTATTGTTCATTTGCATTACATCTTTCTGGCTTGGGCGGCGCCCGCCCACACAGGGGAGTTGAACGCCAATGGCCACGTTGGGAAGTCATGCCTTGAAACGCGCGACCCTTCAGCGTTCGGATGTCGTCGTCGAGGAGAATGCTCCGCTGGCCAACTTGCTCGCGGAGAGCCTCGCCCGACTGCGCGCGCATCCGCGCGCCCCTGCTGGCATCCTTGATACGTTCCGCGGCACCATCCGGGCGACCGCGGTCGAAGGAGACCAGACCGACCCATACGGTTTTGAGCGCATCCTGGGCGAGAGCGACCTCGTTTCCACCAATTTCCTTGCGCGCGGCCTGAAGGCCGGCCGCGCCGTCTGCCGTATAATTGTGCCGACACTTGGCGGGCAATGGTACGGCACGGGATTTCTGGTCGGACCGGGCCTCCTTGCGACGAACAATCACGTGCTGGGTACGCGTGACCAGGCAGCTCAGGCCCGGGCAGAGTTCGGCTACGAGCATGACGTCGACGGCGTGCTGGCGCCCGCCGTCGAGTACAGCCTTGCGCCCCATGAGGCGTTTTTCACTGACCTCGGCCACGACATTACGCTTGTGGCAGTCACGCCACTGTCGCGCGATGGGGTGCCGTTGGACCGCTTTGGTCATATGCCGTTAGTGCCCTTGTCGGGCAAAGGACTGCACGGCGAATGGGTCACGGTGATTCAGCATCCGGACGGAGCCCCCAAGCAACTGGCCATCCGGGCCTGCCAGATTGTCGACCTTGATCCCCAGAGCATTGGCGACGACTACGATCTCGCGAAGAACCGGCACCTGATCTTCTACTCGACGGACACCAAGCCAGGGGCCTCCGGCGCTCCGGTCCTCAACGACCAGTGGCAGGTCGTCGCAATCCACCACAAGGCGGTCCCCAAGCCAGGCAAGGAGAACCGGGCTCGCATTGAAAAAGGGGAGGAGCCCGAGTGGCTTGCCAACGAGGGTGTACGCATCAGCGCTATTTCCAACCTATTGGAGAGCAAGCGATTCAGCGATCGGGATGCGGCAGAAGCGTTGGCCCGCATTGAGCACGGGCTGGGCGTTGAACCGCTGTGGGTTCCATCGACCCCAATAGTCGACATTCGCGAGGAGAAAGATCCAGGAGCTTTCAAGCTGGCCCGCTGGACGTCATTGTCGCAAGCCAAGGGCCTAGGCTATGACCCCGACTTCATTGCCGGGCTGCACCTCCCCCTCGATGCCATCATCGCGCCGGCCGTGCCACTCTTGGCTCCGCTTAAGAACGGGTCCGGGCATGTTTTGGACTACTTGCACTTTTCCACCGTGGTCCACAAGGAACGCAGGTTTCCATTGCTCACGGCCGTCAATATTCGCGGCGACAAGGTGGTGTACACCGGCGGCCGCTCGGGCTCCTTCCGTATCGACGCACGCATGGACGCGGCGTATCAAGCGGCCGGGGAGCTCTATGAGAGCAAGCTCGCCCAGGAAATCATCTACTTCGACCGCGGCCACCTCGTGCGGCGCCTCGATCCGTCGTGGAGTATTAAGTCCGGCAAGAGCGGCGAAGCGGAAGCCAAGTTCGCCGATGAGGATACCTTTCACTACAGCAATTCGGCCCCGCAGGTCGGCAACTTCAACCGAGGCGACTGGGGCGATATTGAGGACTATGTGCTTGATCGCACCCAAATGCTCGAGAAAAGGGTAACCGTCTTCACTGGGCCGATCTTCCGGCCAAACGACCCCAAATATGGCATCAAGCGCAAAGGAGGCCCCTGGCTCATACCCGCAAGCTTCTGGAAGATCGCGGTGATCGAGAAAGAGCCTGGAGTGTTTGCCGCGACCGCTTTTATTCACGGTCAGACGAAGTTGTTGCAGCAGCTCTATGAGGCGAAGGTCTTCACCCTCACCAACCCCGGGCTAACCAAGCTCAGAGAGAAGGACATCCAAACGACGATAGCGCACGTGAGTGAGTTGGCCGCGCTGGACTTTTCGGCGCTACATCCGTTTGACGCCATGTCCGCCCTGGAGACCACGGAACGAACCCGCGTGATTTCGTCACTTCGGGACATTGTCATCTAGGGAGCCGCACCGCTCGCAAAAGGCTAGTGCTCACCAAACGCAAAGCCATCACACATCCGATCGGTCCTACTCGAAATCGTATCCTAGCGTGCTAAGCGCCCGCCGCCCGTCGTACCCTCGCGTCTCACTGGGTTGCCCAGTGGATGCGGGACTGATGATCGGATGTTACCCCGCAGATCATCGCGAATTCGGGTACCTTGGCGCCTTCTCGTAGAAGCAGAAGCGAACGAAGGGACAAGCCTCCGCGTGCACGGCGCGTACATGTCGACATCTAACTATTTGCTATCTTCCCAGTCCATCAGCGGCGGTTGGCCGCTTGCCTTCCGCCTCAACAGGATTCAAGCTCTTGTTTGTTCGATGGGTCTACTTGCAGCCCAATACGCCGCTCGCGGTCTCACACTCGCACGCGACGCTCCTCCCGGTCGATATCGGGACAGCAGTCTCGCAAATGCGCGACGCGCTGGTTTCGACAGCAACCACCGGGGCGCCGGCGGGAACGAGGAAGCGGTCTCCGCAATGGCCAGAGATATCGCTGCCTATATGAACAGTAGCTTCACTGGGAGGTGCGCAGGCGACGGCCAACGCGCCGAAATTCCTTCGGTCATTGCGTGCCAGGCCAGATTTGCCCTCGACTACTTCGGCCACCAAGGCAGCAACCAAGACGGGCTGACCGCCATCGAGCGCGTCACCAAAGTAGAGCGCCACGATCTCGCCGACGGCTCCCCGCGGCACGGCGTCGCTCGAAGCCACCCGCGAACAGACCTCTGCCGCAATTTCCGCAACGACACCGGCCGCTTCGCCTCCGCCAATCACGATCCCTTTGTCGAGGGCGAAAGCGGCCAACGCTTCTGATCCGATAAGCTTGACGTCCTCGACACAATCGGCGGCCCTTGCCGCCACAGTTCCCACGCTCAAGAGCGCAGCAAGCAAGATCCCCACGAACTTCATCGTTCTCCTCCTCACTTCCGCTCGAGCACAGCATTGATCGATCGCACGCAGGCGAGTCCAAGAAGCAATGCACCCACCGCGAAGGCGTAAAGCTGGAGCGTCTGCGGCCACCAGACCATGTCGGCGAACGCATCGAAAGAGTTGAAACGGAGTTGCGTCAAGGCTGCATCGAGCGCCGAGAAACCAAAATACAACGAGGCACCAAAGAGAAGGAGCGAGGCCATCGTCCAAACCAGCCGCTCCTTGAGCTCCTGCTCATCAGTCAGGGGCCGCGTGAGCAACCAGATGCATCCGCCGATGAGTGCCGTCGCGAGGGTGAACAGTTGCTTCGTGAGGTCGGTCGAGAGCGTCAGCGCCTTCTCGACTGCCGCTGGGAAATTCGCCGGCGGAAGGTTCGCATCCCCTCCCTTCATGAAGAGGGCTGCGGCAACAGCACCAGCTACGGCAAGCACCACATATACAACCGTTGCGATGTTGATGAAGCGCTGCGTGATCATGGCTCATCCTCGAGCAGTTCGGTTCTCACGAGGCCTTCCGGTACCCGAGCGCGGAATGCCCAGCTTTGGTCGGCGGAGCTATTCAGCATAAGGACGTCCGTCATGGTCATACAGAGGTCGTTGTCGGGTCGGTGGAACATCACCGCAGGAAACGTCTCTCGCAGGTTGGTGCGTGTCACATGACCCAGGCCGAGGAAGTGACCCACTTCGTGAAGAAAAACGGCATGAAGATCGACCTTCATGGTGGCTGTGGGGTTGCCCAGCACGAAAACTCGGTCTGCACCGACGCCCGGACTGGATCGGAGCTCATATCGAGTGTTAGTCACGTCCATTTCGATGCGGCGATCAGGCTCACCGCAGGCAAAGAAGGCATTCTCGCCGCAGGGCGGATGGCTGACGAATGCCAGCCCAAGCGTCGGGGGCTCTAAGGAAGCCGATCCTTCGCATATGGCGGCGGCCAGCGGGATCGGCCAGAAGCCCTTGAAGCCGGAGAGATCGTTTTGGCAGAACTGTGTGAGTTCCGGGTCGCTTCGTGCCACGGCAACGTAGCTTCCCATGACATGTCCGGTGCCGGTCGGGCTGCCGTCTCCCAGGCTCAGGAGTGTCTGGTGCGCGGCAAGCACGTCCTCGACAAGTGAAGTATTTGCGGTAAGTGCCACCCACACCTGTCCATCGATGAATACGGTTTCGCCCACGACGGCAAAGGCCATAAGGCCGCGGTGGCACCGAAGACAGCTCTGGCGCCATAGGTTGACGCTTTGTGCTAGCGCCAACGTCACCTTCTCCTTGCAAGCCTCGTCGCACTCGCCATCCGAGTAGGTGATCTCGACAATGATGACCGGCATGTCGGCGATCGAGGCCGGATTTTCAATCGGCTTGTCGAGGATCGAAGGGTCAACCTCATTCTCACCAAACGGAAGAAAGACCCCTGGGCACCACCGGTCCGTGAGCAACGGAATCAGGTTCGACGCCTGTACTTGAAGAGGAAAGCCGACGAGCAGCGCGAGCGTGGCAATACTTTGAGCGACACTAGGCAACATGTGCAGCCACCCCCACGCTATAAGCGACGAACATAGCAGATTTGGCTTCTCCATGTCACATCTGCCGCGCGCTCATCCGCGAGCCGGCCAAGGAGCCGTGCCCACAGAGTACTGTGACCTTTGCCCTTCGGCGGGCCCGTTGGTTTGCATCCCAGGCCATCAGACCAATGGGCACCTTCCACTGGCCCTTTCTAGCCGGCGGCCCGAGACGGTCCGACCGTGGTCAGAACCGCTTCAGTCTTGGGGCGAAGTCGCCGTAAACGTGCGTGACGCGCCGGTATCGACCGATGTTCTCATGAAGATCGCCATGTCGATTGCGCCGATAATTTCGGTCCGCTAATCAACCACCCTCTAACTCATCGACGCCTCCGTATACTGGCAAGGTTTGATGGCCTCGATAAGAATGAACTGCTACCTTTGCCGTATGAAATAGAGTTCGACTCAAACCTTGGGGGCTCAAATGGGGCGTCTGCTTTCGGCGGTCATTGTTGGTCTTTTGTCAACTGGGTCGGCTTTTGCCGACGACACGAGGATTGCAAATATTCCTACGCGCACAGCAAGGTGCGACGTGAGAATTTTCCCAAGGCTAGTTCTCTGCCTCAAGCGTTTTTCGCGCCAACTGCCATTCATCCCACACATTATCAGGATCAATTTCGTCGGAGCCCCGAGCTTCTATGACTGCCCGATAGCCATACGCGGGCGTCGCGATGGACGGAGCCTGATCTCTGATTTGTAGGACTTCTCTTTCCGTTAGGGGCACACCCTTTTCCCGTTCCGCAGGTAGAAGAGTCGCTACCAATGCCGGGACCGGGACAATGAATAATTCTTCGGCCAATCAGTCATCTGCTGTCGCTCCCGTCGCGCCACGGCCGGAACTTTAAGTCTTCCCTGCGGCCGATCATCACGAACCTAGACGGGCCGGCCGCTTCTCATCATGGCACGGGCGTTCTTCCATGATTCCAGGCGTCATGACGACTAGCTCGCCGATGATTGCCGACGGTGCTTCTATAAATCGTTGAACCGATGGCCGGCAACAACTGGCAAGAAGATATCGCGGCCCGCTGCGCCAGCGCAGTTGATGAGCGAGATCAGTCGTCTTCCATTTCAAGAGTCCGATACTCGCCGCTTTCGTTGTCGTAGACCTCGACTTCAACTGTCGATCCGTGTCGCCGGATACTTTCGACGGTTACGTCTCGATATTCGCCAGCACCACTATCAAATATTTCGATGTCCCTGCCCGTCCTGACAAGATTACCCTTGCCTATCTCAACAGACTCGCCAGTCGTCGTATCCGTCCCATCCCAAGCATATGCATCGGACGCGCCCAAAACGAGTCCGATTGCGAGCGCAAAACATTTGATCATAGTAAGCCGCCCTAATGGCAGTGATATTGGCCAGTTTTATGATTCGTATGGCAGCCGTTTGAGTCTGTTCCGCCGCCATGGCTGAACGCCGGGGCAACGCTATAGGCGCCAAAAAGAACACTAAGAAAAATCAGATATTTCATTCCGCCCTCCCAAGTAGATGGCTATTCGGCGCTCAATCATGGCGAGAGTCAAGAGAACACGGAAAGGCGGTCTGTGTGGCGGGCTCGTGGACGATCATAGACGAGTTGCGCTCGATCGGTGCCGTAGGACTTCTAAGCTTGCTCGTGATCCATGCTTGCGACCTGGGAGCGTTCATTCGATCAAATGGGTTCAAGTTCCGCCAGGAATTCCGGCATGGCTTCGGATGTTCGATTGTACGCAAGTTCGAACAAGCCGAGCGAGCCAAGCAGCGCATTGGCGATCATGTCGACGGTGCTCTTTGTATCCCTCAATCCGCGTCCGAAATCTGTCAAATACCGTGGAGGGTCGGGCTTAGAATACAATCCGGCGACGCCGGACCAATTCGGATGTGCGATCTCACTCAGGCTCTCGTAGCTGGCGCGCACCCCGGGTACGGCTTTGTCCATGCGGTCGATACAGCTCAGGATTTGCATGGCCTGTGGCCCATCCGGCCATTTACGTGAGCCCACGAGCAGCCGTATCAGCAGATCGTTCATGTCTTGCGGTGAATGGGTATGCCGCGCATCGAGAATCTCCCAGAGTTTCCACACCAGGGCAGCATTCTCGGTGAGCGCTCGGGTCAAAAGGGCGGCAACGCTCAGGTCCTCGCGTCCAAGAGCATCGCATGCATTGCGCGCCAGCTCTTCGCTCCCCAGATCAGCGCTTCGCGTGCGCACAGCAATTGGAATGGCGCTTTGGACCAAACCCTAAAGCGGCAGCGTCGATACGAGCCGGCAGATTTTCGCGCCGCCTGTTTGCAAACTCGCGCGCTTCGACAAGCTCTGCAGAGACCATGTTTGGAGCGCCCTTCATTCTACCTGCCCCATCTTATCTGAGTCCCGCCGATCGGCGAACTCCGGCCAAAGATCGGCCAAGTATCTCGCAATCTGAAGGCCAAGTTCCTCGAATTAGAGAACGCCATCCGGCACTCGCTGAAGTCGTTCGGCACCCGCTTGGGCAAGGTCGGACGCGGGGCGTTCGAGCGGTCGGTGCGCCAAGCGGTGGCGGACGATCCGTTGCCGAGCGAACTGTTGGACGCGATGCTGGCGGTGCGCGACGCGGTAGAAACAGTATTGCCGGCTGCACAATCTCGTCGTGAAAATTGTCGGGCGTAGTGAGCCGTGCCGGCGCTTGATGGCTATCCAGGTGTCGGTCCGGTGACGGCGCTTTCGCTCATGACTGCGATCGATGGTCCGACGCGCTTCCGCCGCTCGCGTGACGTTACGGCCTACTTCGCTGACGTCGCGGCTCTGGCAGTCGATGGCCATGAAGCGCCGGCACCGCTTGCTGCGAGATGCAGCAAGAGACCTACCCCATCAGCACGCCGGCTAGCACCACCCGGGCGCAGCTGCTCACCCAAAAGGGCAATCGCCAGAAATGCCCCGATAAACGGCGCGGGCGAATAATAAGCGCCGCTTCGATGCGAATGGTTGTTGCTCATCGGCCATCCCAAACGACATATAAGGCGGCAATCTACACCCCACCTTTCCAGCGCAACAGCCGCATGGCGTTGGCTGTCACCAGCACCGTCGCGCCTGTGTCGGCGAGAATGGCGGGCCACAGGCCGGTGATGCCGACTACGGTCGTCACCAGGAACACCGCCTTCAGCCCCAACGCCATGGTGATGTTCTGCTTGATGTTGGCCATGGTCGCCTGAGACAGTTTTATCATCGCCGCGACATCGCCGACGCGGCCATGCAGCACCGCCGCATCTGCCGTCTCCAGGGCGACATCGGTGCCGCCGCCCATGGCAATGCCGATGTCGGCCGCGGCGAGCGCCGGCGCATCGTTGATGCCGTCGCCGACCTTAGCGACCATCAGCCCCTGCCCTTTCAACTCGCCGACAATGCGCTGCTTGTCTTCGGGCAGCAGTTCCGAGCGCACCTCGATATCGAGGTGCTTGCCGATTGCTGCCGCCGTGCGCTGGTTGTCGCCAGTCAGCATGACAGTCCTGATGCCAACATCGGTCAGCGCCTTGAGGCCGGCCTGCGCGTCCGGCCGAGGCTCGTCGCGCATGGCGATGAAACCGGCCAGCACATCGTTGATCAGCAGCACCGACACCGATTTGCCCTGGTCGTTGAGGTCGGCGATGCGGGCCACGTGCTCGGCCGGGAGCGCGACCTTCTCGCCTCCAGCGATCGGCGAGCCCAGGAAGACGTTGTTACCGCCAATGCGACCGACGACACCCTTGCCGCCGAGCGCCTTGGCCTCCGCCGCCGGCGGCACCGGCACGCGTTGGGCCTTGGCCTTTCGCAGGATCGCCAGAGCCAGCGGATGGCTCGATCCGGTTTCGAGTGCAGCGGCCAGCGATAGCACCTCTTTTTCGCTGATCTCGATGGCCACGACATCCGTCACCACGGGCTTGCCTTGAGTCAGCGTCCCGGTCTTGTCCAAAGCCACGGCGGTGATCTTACCCAAGCCTTCCAGCACCGCGCCGCCTTTCATTAAAAGACCACGCCTGGCGCCGGCCGAGAGCGAGGCGGCGATTGCCGCCGGCACCGATATGACGAGCGCGCAGGGGCAGCCGATGAGCAGCAGCGCCAGGCCTTTGTAGATCCATTCGTTCCAGTCGCCGCCGAAGGCCAGCGGCGGGACGACGGCCACCAGAGCCCCCACGGCGACGACGGCGGGCGTATACCAGCGTGAGAAATGGTCGATGAAGCGTTCCGTCGGCGCCTTACTTTCCTGGGCCTCCTCGACCAGCTTGACGATGCGGGCGATGGTGTTGTCGGACGCCGCAGCCGTGACGGTGACGCGCAACACGCCGTCGCCATTGATGGTGCCGGCGAATACGTCCGCGTCGACGCCCTTGCGCACCGGCACGCTTTCCCCCGACACCGGCGATTCATCGATGGCGCTTTCGCCCTCGATGATCTTGCCGTCGGCTGGAATGCGATCGCCCGGCCGCACCAGAATGACGGCGCCAACCCCAAGGGCTTCGGCCGGAACTTCGCGCGTGGCGCCATTCTCCTCCAGGAATGCCGTCTTGGGCACCAGCGTGGTCAGCGCCTGGATGCTGGAGCGCGCCTTGCCGGCGGCCACGCCTTCCAGCAACTCTCCGACGAGGAACAGGAAGACCACGGTGGCGGCTTCCTCGCCGGCACCGATGATGACGGCGCCGATCGCCGCGATGGTCATCAGCATTTCGATGGTGAAGGGAATGCCGGCGAGCGCGGCCATCACGGCTCGCCGTGCAATCGGCACCAGTCCGATCAGCATGGCGGCAATGAAAAGCCAGACGCCGGTGGCCGGCCAGACATAGTGAATCGCAAAAGCTGCGGCCAATGCGGCGCCGCTGGCGATGCTCAGCCGGCCTTTGGCGCTGTTCCACCACGGCCCCGTGGCCGGCGTGTGGTCGTGGCCATTCAAGCCCTCCACGCCGTCGTGGTCATCTTTGGCTGTGCCGGCATGGTCGCGGCCAGCATGGTCGTGGCCAGCGTGGTCATGGCCGCCTTTGGTGCCGTGCCCGGCCGGTTTGGCGTTCTGTCCGGCTTCGCTCGTGAGCTGAGCCACAGAATAGCCGAGGCCCGTCACCTTCTTTTCGATCGCGGCGAGGTCGCTTTCGGCAGTGTGCCTGACGGTCATGGTGCCGGCAGTGACCGAGACGTTCACATCCTGGACGCCATGCATGCGCCGCAGCGCGCTATCGATTTTCGTCGCGCAGCCGGCACAATCCATGCCTTCAACGCGATAACGGGTTTGTGCGGCGGTTGTAGCCATCGTCTCACTCCTTGAACCATTCCAGCGGCACGCTACATTCTCTAGCGACTAGAGGAGCAAGCGAAAAATCATGCGCAGTGTCCCGATTGGCGAAGCGGCACGACAGAGCGGCGTGAAAGTGCCGACCATCCGCTACTATGAGCAAATCGGCCTGCTGCCCGCGCCGAAGCGCAGCGAGGGCAATCGACGGCACTATGAGACGAGCGATTTGCGCCGGCTGGCGTTTATTCGCCATTCACGCGAGTTGGGGTTCGACATCGAAGCCATCCGCACCCTGCTGACGTTGCAGGATAATCCCAGCCAGCCCTGCGCCACGGCCGACACCATAGCCCAGGCGCGGCTGGCCGACGTCGTTCAGCGGATACGCAGCCTCACGGCATTGAAGGCCGAACTGGAACTCATGGTCGAAGGCTGCCGGCACGGGAAGGTCGGCGAATGCCGGGTGATTGAGGTGCTGGCCGATCACAGCCAATGCGAACACGCCCGGCACTGACTGGACCCGATCTCGAACGATCTAATCATTCGTGAGCCGGCCTTTCCGCCACCATCCATGAGACGCGACTGCACGGCGAGGTGATGATTTTGGCCACGGCTAAGCCACGAGCTGAAGTGCGGCTTGCACTCCGGCAATTGTCCGGAATCGGTAGCAGCGGCCCTCTATTCCTTGCATCGGCGCGTCACAAGGACGTGATTTGCTTTGCCCATGTAACAAACCAGATGGGCCAGACCGAAGGTGATTTTGAGAAAGGCGAAGCCGACGGCACCGCGACAAGATTCGTACCGTCTTTGAGACAGAGGGCGTAGAATTCACAAACGGCAATCGTCCCGCGGTCAGATTACGACGAGGTGACGTCTGTAGTTGGAGCGCTCAAAACGATCGAGAGCGTGCCTAAGTTCTCCAGTCGATCCGCTCGGCGTCCTCATCATGCCGACGCGCTTCCGCTTCATATTCGTCGCCGAGGGTGTCAAGCGCCTTGGCCGTGCGCGGATGATCGTAGGCGATCGCTTTCGCCCATGTTCGATATTTCGCCGCCTCCAGGCGTTCGAGTTCTCCGCCATCGCGCGGCAAACGCGTCGTGACACCGCGGCGATTGCTCTTGCCGACAACAAAACCATCAATCATCGGCTTGCTGCGAAAAAGATCTATCGCCTCGCGCACCGGTTCAGCTGGCCAATTGCCATCTGAGCCGACCGGCGAGGCCGAGAGGAGATTTCCAATTCGGCTGTCGGCGATGTTTTCTCGGCCGACCGCTTTGGCAAGTGCCCTGGCCTGCTTTATCCAGGTCTCGAGCTCCTCGCCGTCGATAGTGCCGTCGTCGCGTGTTCCAGGAATATAGTTCCAAAGCTCCAGCAGCCGATAGGCCTGCGTGGCGACGGTTTGCGCATGCTTGGAGTCATCGGGTTCAGGCTCAACGATACCGCTTTCCTCGCTTGCCCTGAAGGCTGCGCTCAGCATCTCGACGAACAGTGATGGTTGCTCCGAAAGTGCCCTGAGCAGAACCTTGGGGCGCCGCCGCGAATACTCCAGGATCCGTAGATATCTCCACTCGAGCTTAGCCAGAACATTTCGGTCGGCATCTTCGCGCTCGTCGAGAGCCTCTAGGATTTCAGCCACATCGTGCTGCAACATCGCCGCCTCGTTGGGGTCGCCGTCTTCGATTGGCTGACGTGAGGTCTCCTCCAGCATCTCGACCATTAACTCGGACGGCAGGTGGGCCTTGTTTCCGCGCCGCGCGAGCGTCAGGGCGTGCCGGGCTCGTCCAGCACTGATCAGCTTGCGGATCGCATAGATGACGTCGCCACTATCCTCGTCGATCCAGAACACTGGTGCTCGGCGCCAGTAAGTTGCTTCTATCTCGCCACCAATCTGGGCTATCCGTTCCCAGGTCCAACGGGCAACAGGAAGCGCCCGAAGGATTGTAAGCAGCGCCGTGTCACCCCAGTTCTCGGTCAGGGCCCTATCGATCAGCGCGTTTGCCCAGGCTTCCTTCCGATCCCGAAATAGTGAAACGATGAGACCGTGGGCCACATCCCTCTCGTGCCCATCATCGCTTTGAACAGCGCATGTCAGCAGCACCTCGATATCCGGGTACGGCAGGCCGACATCGCAGAGAGCCTTGCCAATATAACCCGGGATTTCGCTCGCTCGCGCCAGCGCAAACACGGCGGGGAGCCCGCCCTCGGCGTAGAGCGCCTGAACCGCCTGCTGTCGTGCGGCGTCAATGTCGCGCTGTTCCGTCTCCCAGCCTTTGGAAGAGAGCTTGGGCAGTTGAACGGTTTGCTTGAAGAGCCAGGCTGTTCGCTCAAACGGATCGGTGGGCGCGAAACATTCGTAGATGCTCTCCAATCTATCGAGTACTAGGTCCGGCAAAGACCACTCGGCATCGGGAAATTGTCGATGATGATGGAGCACATCCCGCAACTTCTCCCAGAGGGACCGGCGATCCGCCTTTTCGATGAAACTTACCTCGGCCGCCACGAGCGCTGCCAGAGCGGGTTCAGCATCGGGCGCCAAATCGCCCAGCCGGTCGAGCAGATCCGGCCAGCGTGCGGAACTCAGGCCCACGTCGGCAATCAAGCGCTTGCTGATAGCGGCCGCCCCGCGCCCAATGAGCGCCCATGTCACTGTCTCTATTTTGTCGACCGTAAAATCGCGCCAGCGCGGCATAGAAGTTGGAAATGAGGTATCGTGTCCACGCGGCAGGATATCGAGCATCAGCTTCCATGCCGCATCCGGCTCCTGCTTGCGGATCAAATCCAGCGCGCGAAGCCTCTGGTCCAGATTCGCGTAGGTCTGAGGTATCCACAGACGGTGGATTTCGCGCAAGCTATTTGCGGGTCCATTGGAATAGCGACGCGGCTTGGTGTCAATCGCGTCAAGTCGCGCCAAGAGGTGAGTTACCCTTGGCATATATTCAGGCGACCAAGCCAACGACTCCAGAGCCCACATCAGATCGGAAAGATATTCAGTCCCGACGAACCCACCTCCATCGTGGCCAAACAGCGAAGCTATGGCAGGTTCGTCCTGGTCGAGACTTTCTTCAATCGCGGCGAGAAAAGCCTGCGGCGCGGCTTCCGCGAGAAGTCGGAAGTCGCTCGACAAGGACCACCACCGCCTCTGATCCGCGTTTTTGAGGAGCCTGCTTACTATGTTGTCGGTGCGCCGCCTCGCGTCGGCCACGGCCCGCACCCGATCACCCCAAAGCGCCAGCAGGATAAGAACCTGGCCGATGCCATTGCGCAGCATGCCCGAGTAGTCGCGATGGATGCCGCGAACCCCCGCCATCCAGCGCTCGTCGGGATCCATGTCGAAGCGCGGGTCGGCGGAAGCCAGAACCGCGTAGGCTGCAGCCTCGAAACGCTTGACGTCCGCGTTCGTCAGATGATGCGCAAGCAGCATCCACGCATCCGAGGGGGAGGCAACGCGCCAAGTCGATCCGACCTTCTGCAGCGGGCTATCGAGTTCCCCGATATATGCTGTCAGGTCTGCGATAAAAGCCTCATAAGGAGCGTCCGCGAGTTCTGAGAGGCGCGCTCGATCTGCTGCGGAAGTCTCGTCCCATCCCCCCGCTAGGAGGGCGGTGAGCAAAGCGCGAGATACCGGTTCCCTGGCCCATTTTGGCTGGCGGCCAGGGGCGCCGGGCATCAGGCGGCGAAGGACGGCGAGATTGCGCGCACAGTCGCGAGCGAGCGCTTCTGCCCGTTGCTCGACTATGCCGGCAGCGCTCAACGCACTGGCGATCCCCTCGCGCGACGGTCTGGTGAGCACACGCACGTCGCCGCGCGCGACTCGACGATCATCATAGGCCTGCAACACATAGTGGCCCCGTGTTGCGAGAACGTTGGCTAGTCCGGGCTCGGGTTCAGTCAAAAGCAGAAGGAGGGGCGCCGGCGCGTTAGCGAGAGCCCTGGCCGCTTCGGGAGTGGTCGCCACCAGGCAGCGGGAGCGATAGGCAGCAGCCACATCGTCAGGCAGTTCACCGAGTGCGGCATGGAAGAATGCAATCACCTCATCTGCAGCGGTTGCCTGCAAGGAGAGAACGGACGGGGCTCCCCGAAGCCAACGCAGAACTTCCGCAGCGTCCTCGTCGCGGTCACTGAGAACGAGGTCCGTGGTCAACGGCCGCTCCGTAGCAAGCGACCATTCTTCCCAAACTTCCTCCAGTTCTCGGGTTCCATTGGGTCGCTTTCCCAGTCGCGTAGCCAACCAAAGACCGACGGCCGGCGCCTGCTCGATCCAATGGACGAGATCATCAGCGTCGTAGGCGCGAACCTCTTTCCACGGGCCTTCACTCTGACGCGCTTTGGCCCATTCGTCCTTCCCAGGCCAGTGGCGCGGAGTAACGAAGACGAAGGCGGCGCTGGCTGGGTCGAGGGGAGAAGGATCGATCTTCCGCTTGCGATAGTCCTCATTCGCTTTCTGGACGATATTGCTTCGCTGTGCGCCAATTTCCCACCCGGCTTCACCCTCGGGTACGTAGGGACTGGGGTTATCGGCCGAAGTACGTCCATCCCAGCCTGGATAACGAACCCCTTCATCCGAAGGAAAGCGAAGGTGGACTGCTGAGCCGTAGGTGGCGAGGATCAGATGTGCGACAAGCGTCGGAAGGCTGATGGCTCCGTCGTTGCGGTTTGCCCAGTTTGAAAGGTCCTCGGCGCTGACCATCTGATTGGGATTGCAGGCTGGTCGGAAGTGGCAATGATGGGAACTTCGGGCCCGATAACAGCACCAGTGGCAAGAAACCGAATGCCAGCGCCCTCAAGAGCGCCCCGGATGGCTTGGGCATTGTTTGCTACAGGGGTTCGTCTACCGCGCTCAAAGTCAGCGACCGTCGAGGTCGCCACACTGGCCGCCTTGGCAAGATCCTGTTGAGACCACGCCAGGAGCGCTCGGGCTGCCCGGACGTGCTTGGGTGTGAGATCACCAGGAGGAGAGCTTGACGAAACCATGGTCATAAGAAATATATGACATCAATTTAAAAATTCCAAGGAGTTTTTTTGTCGGCAATTTTTCGAATTTGTCTTCAATTGATTAACAAGCTCACGAAGCGAGTCCCAACGCCCCTTGTCAGAGGCTGCCGTATCCACAGTGGCTCTTGAGGAAGAGCATTAGCAAATTAGAAAACCTGATCCTGTTATTTTTTGTCGGCACCTCTCCTATAGTCTTATACAAAAGATAACTAATGACCGACCATCATATGACCTATCGTGAACGCGCTCTTAGCCTGACCAAAGACAAAGGAATTGCGCGCGCCCGCGACTTCAAGGCTGCCGGCATTCCCCTAGTGTATCTAAGGCGCCTGACCGAGGCCGGCGACCTGGTTCGCCTCGGTCGCGGCCTCTATCAAGATCCCAATCGCGTCGGGGAGGATGCCGCGCACGATCTGGCGGAAGCCAGCCGGCTTGTGCCTCACGGAGTGATCAGCCTAATCAGCGCACTTCGACAGCATGGGCTAACCACTCAGCTGCCTCATGCCGTTTGGATGACCATTCCACACAAGGCCCGCACCCCGCACAAAGGCCTCCGGCTCGAAATCGTCCGCGGTGAAGCGCTGACTGCGGGAGTAGAGCATATCCGCGTAGAAGGCGTTGACGTGCCGATATACGGGGTAGCGAAGACTGTCGCCGACTGCTTCAAGCACCGACGCAACGTTGGTGAGGACGTCGCTATCGAAGCGCTGCGCGAATCTCTACACCAACGAAAGACCACACCGAGCGAACTGATGAAGTTCGCCGCCATCGATCGCGTGGTCGGCCGAATGGAGCCTTTGATCAAGGCGATCCAGTGACCGCTAAGATCGTCAAAAATCTAGATGTTTCAATCAGAGCCCGACTGCTCAATCATGCCAAGCAACACGGTGATGACTACCAGCGCGTCCTGACACGCTACGCAATCGAACGCCTGCTCTTTCGCCTCAGCAAAACCGAGGGTGCCGCTCGCTATGTGCTCAAGGGCGCCATGCTGTTCGTCACCTGGCCGGAGCACGTATTTCGGCCAACCGGGGATCTCGATCTGCTAGGCGAGGGCAGTCCCGACCCCGCAGCTATCGCCGAACTGTTCGTCCGCATCTGCCAAGTTGAAGCGCCCGATGACGGGATCCAGTTCGACTCAGGCAACCTCAAGATCGAGGCTGTTCGCGAAGCCGTATCAGGGTGTCCAGCTAATCCTGACTGCGGACTTGGCTGGCGCGAAAATTCACGTGCAAGTCGACATCGGCTTCGGCGATCATGTCTATCCGTCGCCAAAGCGAGGGACCTTTCCCAGCCTGCTGCCGAACCTACCGGAGGCAAGCGTGCTGATGTATCCCCCCGAAACGGTGGTCGCGGAGAAGTTCGAGGTCATGCTCCGCTTTGGGGAAGCAAACGGCCGGATCAAGGACTTTTACGACATCTGGGTCACGACCCGCATCTTCCCCTTCGACGCGTCGAACGTTGTCGAAGCGGTCATCGGCACGCTTCGGCGCCGAGAGACTGCTATCCCCACCGCAATGCCCGCGGGTCTGACAGAGGCCTTTGCAGCGATTGTAGAGGATCGCGGTCTTTGGAGCGGCTTTCTTCGCCGCAACCCACCGACTCTCAAACCGCCGACCTTTGCGGAACTCCAAGAAGAATTGCGACGCTTCTTCGGTCCCATTGTCGATAGTCTCGCGTCCCCGGAGAATGCCCGCGGCCGTTGGAATCCCGATAACGGAACTTGGCTCTAAGGCGGAGAAACGCCTGCGGCCATCGCCAATTTGCCTTCACTGCGCTTCAATGAACGCCCGCAATTTGGACGGTAGTCAGTATGGTGCGATCCCTTTGTGTCGCTTGCCCCCGCAGCCAAGGCGAACAGGGCGCACGGAATGGGCAAGGCATGGCGGGTGATCCTGGTTGTGGCTATCTCTCCTTTTAGCTTGATGCCCGGCGTCAATGTCTTGCAGATCGCATGCAAGCACGGTGTCGTTTTGGAGTTGTTGTTCCGCTAGCGCACTTTTGCGTTGCGCAGCTACGCGCGTGGAATTGGACTTTGGCGAGTTCCTCCTCCAGATCTTCGCCCGAAGCCGCCCCCGGAGCCCGGAAAGCGTTGTGCTGGAACCCGTCGTCGTCGAAGAGGTGGATTTCGCGGACGTACGTTTTGGCGAGATAGTCCAGGACGTAGGAGCCTGTACCGCCGAGGCCGACAATGCCGACCTTCAGCGGCTTGAGCTTCAGCGCGATTGCCACGATATCGGCGCGACTGCTGGCCGTGTCCTCGTAAAGAAAGACACTGTCGTCTCGTCGGGCGCATAAGGCCTGAAGGTTTGCGCCGTCACACCAAGCACTATATCGGCATCATGCGCGGGACCGAGAAGGTGATGGTGCGCCGGAGAAATTCAACTTCGAACGCGGAACGAGCATTTCACGTCAGGTAACTCGAGCCATGATTTCAGATTGGATCGTCCTTGCGGTGTATAGCGAAGCGTCTAAGGACAGATTCCCAAATGCAAGTTGGCAAAGTAGATAATTAGCACCGGCCTCTTCGAGTTGATTAAGAAGAGCTTGTCGCGCGGAAGATGCCGTTCCCACCACGCACAATTCGCTTTCGATTGCTGCATCCAAGCTCAGCGGCAGATTTGGGGGCGTCTGGAGCGCATTGAGGTCGTAGAGGAACCTGAAGCTCTTGAGCCATCGTTCGTAAGCGGGTGCCGCGAGCGCATATGCATCTGTTTCCGATCGCGCGATCACGACCATGCGGAGCATTCCAAGAAATGGCCCTCGCTCGTCCGCGTCGGCACTGCGCTCCCGGCAGGCTCGGAATGCATCAGTAATTCTGCGAACAGAAGAGGCAGGTCCCAGGCACGCGATATTGGCGCCACTTGAAGCGGCCCAGCTGGCCGACTCGGGTCTATTGGTGGCGATCCATGTCGGTGGATGGGGGCGCTGATAAGATCTCAGCGTCAAAGGGACGTCATTCAGCTCAAAATGGCGGCCGCGATAGGACAGCGTGTCGCCCTTCATTGCCTTGATGAGGATTTCGCTGGCTTCCGCATAGTGACCTGGCGCCGCCTCCGCAGCAATCCCGAAATAACCAAGTTCGACTGGGAGAGAGCCGCGCCCTATACCCAGTTCGACCCTGCCACCACTCAACTGGTCCAGCATGCAGATCTCCTCGAACGCACGCAGCGGATGATAAAGGGCAAGGAGCATTACCATCGGGCCGACGCGGAGGTGCCGGGTGCGCTGGACGACGCTAGATAAGAACAGATTCGGCGATGGGCCCCTCCCGTGCGGAGTGCAGTGGTGCTCTGCCAGATGATATGCGTAGAAACCAAGGTGATCGCACGCCTCTGCTAAACTCAGGCGATCGGCGTATTGTCGGGCAATCTCGCAGCCATCCTCGTCCAGGTGGTCGAATATGCCGAAGGTCAGGCCCCGGGGGAAGGCATTCTTCACGCGATTTCTCCAACTCTTTGCAACAGTTCGTGCTCGCAATGATGCAAGCAAATTCAAATTATCGGTTCGCTTAATGGCCGGGGAACTATCGACTGATTAAGGCAGAAGCAGCAGCCGCTGACGGCCGGCACAGCGGGATCGTTTCCTCCGCCCTTCCAGCTATCTCTCTGGCGGCCTCAAGGAATTCATCCATCTCGGTTTTTGTACCGATGCTGATGCGGATGTAATTTTCCAGCCCTGCATCCGGAAAGAAGGCGACGAGTATCTTTTGCCTTTCCAAGGCTGCTTGCCACCATGAGCCTTCCTGCCCCCGTGGAACACGCGCTAGCAGGAAATTTGCGTGAGAAGGTATTACGGAAAATCCGAGTTTCGACAGTGCCACCGTCACTCGCTGTCTTTCATGCTTGATGTGCTTATGGTTCTCGGCATAGGCGCCGCGGTGCCCAAGCACACTGATGCCAACAGCCTGGCCGATCACGTTCATGTTGAAGACGTTCTGGAGATCCCGCAGCCTGCCAATGACTTCAGGGTGGCCAAGTCCGAAACCGACGCGAATGCCGGCGGTGGCATAGCTTTTCGAGAATGTTCTCAAGATCAGGAGGTTTGGATAGCGATCGAGGAGATGCAGACCATTGTCCGGTGCAAAATCGACATAGGCCTCATCCAAGACAATCAGACGGTCTGATTGTGATACCAGGCGTTCAACATCGGCCACAGGAACAAACGTCCCGGTCGGATTGTTTGGGTTGGCCAGCAGAATGAACTTGGCATCTTTTGCTGGTCCCGAAAGCAAGTCTTCGACGGGCAAGGAATGATCTGCGCACCATCCGATTTCGAGAAATTGAGCACCCTGCAAACGGGCAAGTTTGCGGTTGAACGAAAACCCCGGCGACATCATCGCCATTCTGTCTCCTGGAACCAGGAAAGCTCTGTAGATAAGCCCGAGCAGTTCAGACGATCCGTTTCCGGCGATCACCTGATCCTTCGAGACGCCGTAGGCTTCCGACGCTGCTTGCCTCAAGCTGACGTTGTCGTCTTCTGGATATAGATATTGCCGTTCGAGAGCCGCCATCGCACTTTGCATTATGGCTTTCGGCAACGGAAACGGGTTCTCGTTCGTGTTTAGCTTGACGCAACAAGGATCCGGCGCCGGTTTGTCGGACAGCAGAACATCTAACTGTCCCGCTACTTGCGAAAGGGAAGAAAGCACAGTTTGCAGTTTTGCATCAGACATCAATTTTTCTCCGTTTCGGTCTCAGTGCGTCCGGTACGAGCTGGTGATCAAGAGATGGCCTGGACCACCGACGATAGCGCTGCCGTCAGACCCGGGTGCACGGTGGGGCGACGACCGCGGGGGCAGCGCGGCCTGTGCGATCGGATCGGAATTGCAGGAGCCCCGCATCACTCGTCTCAAGGGCGCCAAGGCACGAATGCTTGATTGTCCCAGCTACTCGGCTCGGTGATTTGTTCAAAGACGCTTGATCTCGATGCCGTATTTCCTCAACACGTAGCCGATCTGGCGCGGCGTCAGTCCGAGCAGGCGTGCCGCCTTTGCCTGGACCCAGCCACATCTCTCCATCGCCTGGATGACACGTTCGGCATCGGCCATTCTCGCAGAGTGGACTACCCCGACTGGGTCCAGCGGCGGCTGCCCTTCGGTCGCTGACGGCGGTGGGACGGCGGCAGAACTAACCCCAGCAGCCAGCGGCATGGCCCGAACCAATGGTAGCGGCCCGATCGGCGAGGGTTGCAGCGCGACTTTGCCAAGTCTGCAATTATGCAGCGCCTCGGCGAAGCATTTGTCTTGGCAGCATGCAAAGTCATCTTTCCCGATTGATGGCCCCGCCGCCAGAACCGCGGTCCGATACACGCAGTTTTCCAATTCGCGAATGTTGCCGGGAAAGTCACAGTTTACCAGTACTTCGATCGCGCTCGGATCGAAGGTCAACATAAGGCCATTCTCATCGTTGAAATTCTTGAGAAACTCAGCTGCGAGGAGCGGAATATCGCTGCGCCTTTCGCGAAGCGCCGGCACCAGCAAGGGAACAACACTGATGCGGTAGTAGAGGTCGGCACGGAACTCGTTTCTGGCAACTGCCTCTTCCAGGTTCTTGTTCGTAGCGGCAATGATGCGGACGTCGACTTTAATGGTCTGGTTGCCCCCGACCCGCTCAAACTCCTGCTCCTGCAGCACGCGCAAGAGCTTTGCCTGGAACGAGGCCGAAATCTCGCCGATCTCGTCTAGGAACAATGTCCCCTTGTCGGCGAGCTCAAAGCGCCCCTTGCGCGAGTTGAACGCACTTGTGAATGCACCCTTTTCATGGCCGAACAATTCGGATTCCAGCACAGTCTCGGGTAGCGCCGCGCAATTGAGTTTGATGAAGGGCCGCTTGGCGCGCGGGGACAACTCGTGGATAGCCTTGGCGACCAGCTCCTTCCCGGTACCGGATTCGCCTCGCAACAGAACCGCAATCTTGGCCTTGGCTACGAGCGCGACCTTCTCAAGCAGACCGCGCAACGCCAAACTGTCGCCAATCATCCCCTCCACGTGAGTGTTACGCTGCGGGGCCAGGCGCTTCTGCTTTGGCAGGGAGTCCTGCTTTGCCATTGGTTGTTCGCGGTCGCCCTCGAAAGAGCGATGCGACTTCACTGCCTGCCCTACCAGGTTGGCGATTAGCGGGAGCAGACAGAGGCTGTAATCGAGCCAAACTCTTGAGCCATGGCGCAGTACGTGGTCGATGGTCAGCGTGCCCACGACATTTGCATCGACGCGAATGGGAACGCCGACGAAGGACACTGGTATGCCGTCGGAAGCCCCGAGCACGTCCATGTCGGCGGCGAAAGCCGGATGAACCGCGATGTTCTCGGTGGCCAGGGGCTTGTCCGTCGCCAAAACCTGGTCGATTGCATTTCGTGGCAGGTACGTCCGGCAGCGCTCACTGCAGCTCTCGGTCCGGCCGGCGCCTGCGATGATCTCCAGTTCGCCATCACCGTCGAAAAGAGAGATGATGCCGTGCCTCATCTGCAGAAACGATCGCAGCAGGTCTACAACCTTGGCCAGCCTGACCTCGAGCCCGGAGGGGGCGGTGAGCGCTTTCGAAATTTCGTAGATGCCGGCAAGCGCGCTCGCGCGCGACGGCAGAATGGCGGGTTCCGAGTCATCCCTTTTGGTGTCGTGCAATGATGTGCAGCTTGACGAAGTCTGCTCAGCACTGTCTTCAGATTGGCGACCATTGTCCTGATCTGACATGTCATCCTCGATCTTGGGCCGCGACAGCAACGCCGCGCCATCTGGACCTGCGATGTCCCCCGGCGTAAACGCATCATCAGATGGCATCAGGGCCCGAGCCACCGATGGCCGGCACCAACAAGAATGTCTTCGCACCGCGAGCCGCAGCATGATTGGCGCACTTGCTTACGGGTGAGAGCCGCTTACCGGAACGCTTGAGACGTTGATGCGGGTAGTCGTGATGTGTCGGCGGGAGGACGCCAGAGTTCCGCAGGCGACATACTGCCTTGCATAAGATCACGTGTGGGTCACGGTTTTGGGCGTCGGTCAGGGCCTGACGAGGGGCAAGCCCGGAAGACGCCGGAGGCAAGGCTTGATGCATGGCTTGGCTATCCCTTACTGAACTGAGGCGCGGTTCAGGCTTCCGGAGCGCAACCACACGTTGCCCTACAGAGCGGGAACGAGGATGGCTAGTCAACCGAGCTTTCCTCGCATTTCTGAAAGGAAAGCAGGAGAACATGATAGAATTCCATCAACTGAGATTCGCCGACAGATCGATCTCGAACGGCAGAGTTACCCCGGCGTGTTCATGGATGCCCCGCGCGGTGAGCGTACGGAGGTCGACGCCTCCGGGATGCTGTCGGCGTTAGGGCGGCTCGTCGGACACTACGGCCCGAAGTGTCGTCGAGCGGCCAAAGTGTTCGCGCTATGAAGCATCTTCTGAGTCGCACTGATGCGCGCCAGGTCCGGTGAATCATTCGGTCTTATCGACGACCCGTCGGGATGCCACGGCTGCAGCGGGAGCGCGGTAAGAGCCAGCCTCGTGTCAGGAATCCTCCACTTCCGTGCCCGGCCGGGTCGCAAATGCGACAAAGAAGCGAGCGAGCACAGCGGATGCCAGAGTTAGCGACTGGTGGCTGTCAGGCTAAAGCAATGGGTGCAAAGCTGGCGTTAGTGCGGGATTTCGCCCGAGATGACGGCAACAGTGCGGAAGCTCGCACAACCCGCCCTTACTGAGGCTGCCTCACCGAGCGGAGGAATACCTTATTGGGCGCGGGCCTTCACTTGGCACGACACTTGCTGTCGACATGCCAGCAGCGCGTGACCGGAGCGCCGCGATGGGAGAAGCGCGGGAGGGAGGAGACCCCACCGCGACCCGGTCAGGGAGAGAAAAGCTGTTGGTTTCACCAATCCGAAGCGCGGGTCCTGCGCCCCGCAAGGCCTTCTGCGCCCAGCCCTACATTCAGGTGCTTACCGCCATCGCACTCGGTGTCGCAGTTGGGTATTTCTACCCGGACGTCGGCGAGAGCCTGAAGCCGCTCGGCGATGCCTTCATCAAGCTCGTCAAGATGATCATCGCGCCGGTGATCTTTCTAACCGTGACGACCGGCATTGCCGGTATGAATGACCTCAAGAAGGTCGGCCGCGTCGCCGGCAAAGCAATGATCTATTTTCTCACCTTCTCGAGCCTCGCATTGATTGTCGGTCTCATTGTCGCAAATGTCGTTCAGCCGGGTGCCGGCCTGAACATCGATCCGGCGTCGCTCGATGCCCAGGCCGTGAAGGGCTATGCCGCCAAGGTCCACGAGCAGTCGGTGACCGGCTTCCTGATGAACATCATTCCCTCGACGATCGTTAGTGCCTTCGCCGAAGGCGACATCATGCAGGTCCTGTTCTTCTCGGTGCTGTTCGGCATCGCTCTGGCGATGGTCGGCGACACGGGCAAGCCTGTGCTTTCTTTGCTTCAGGCGCTCCTCGCGCCGGTGTTCAAGCTGGTCGGCATTCTGATGAGGGCCGCGCCCGTCGGCGCTTTCGGCGCCATGGCCTTTACCATCGGCAAATATGGGATCGGTTCGGTGGCCAACCTCGCTATGCTGGTCGCGACGTTCTATTTCACCGCCTTCCTCTTCGTATTCGGGATTCTAGGCGCGGTCTGCCGATACAACGGCTTCTCGATCTTTTCTCTCGTGCGCTACATCAAGGAAGAGCTGCTGCTGGTCCTGGCAACGTCCTCCTCGGAGGCCGCACTGCCTTCGCTCATCGCGAAGATGGAGAACGCCGGCGCGAAGCGTTCCGTCGTGGGTCTCGTTATCCCGACTGGATATTCCTTTAATCTGGACGGCACCAATATCTACATGACGCTCGCCGCCCTCTTCATCGCCCAGGCAACGAACACGCACTTGTCAATTCCCGATCAGATATTCCTATTGCTTGTCGCGATGCTTTCCTCGAAAGGTGCCGCAGGTATAACAGGGGCCGGCTTTATCACCTTGGCTGCTACGCTCTCCGTAATACCAAGCGTTCCCGTTGCTGGGATGGCCCTCATCCTTGGCGTGGACCGCTTCATGTCCGAATGCCGAGCGCTGACGAACGTAATCGGCAATGCGGTGGCCTCGCTGGTTGTCGCCCGCTGGGAAGGCGAACTGGACGAAACGCGCATGAAAGCTGCCTTCTACGGGAGCTTGCCGAGAGATTAAACCGACCACGCGCCCCAGCAAGATTGCTGCAGCGCGACCAGCCAAGTCGCCGGCTCATCAGCCACCAAACAATCGGCTCGCCGGGTCTAAACAGCGGTTCGCGGGCCACAGATCAGAAGCATCAAATGCGGTGAGGACAAGAAACATGCACGCCCTATGGAAACGGACCGCAGACCGAGACACGCCCGGGTGCGCCTGGAGCGCTGATCAATGTATAGGCCGTCGATCGGGGAGGATGCCGAAACCACTTTGCCGCCCCAATCCGTCGCCGGCACGCACCGGATGACGGAGCGCCAGCCGATCAAAATCGGAGCGACGGCAAAGCGCCCTACAATTGCCGATCTCGCCCGCGAAGCGGGGGTGAGCGTGGCAACGGTCGATCGGGTGCTGAACGCTCGCCTTCCGGTGCGGGAGGAGACCGCGCGTCGCGTCCACCACGCGGCCCACGCGATCGGCTATCATGCTGCGGGACTTATCAAACAGCGCACGGGAAAGGACCTGCCCCGCTACCGGCTGGGCTTCATCTTGAGGAAACCGGCCCAGCATTTCTACCAGGAGTTCGCGCGCGAGGTCGAGGCGTCGGTCAGTTCGGCCCACTGCTTCCACGGCATTCCGCTCATCGAATTCGCGCCGTCACATTTGCCTGGGGATCTGACGGCACTGCTTAAGGATCTTGGTAGCCGATGCCACGCGATCGCCATGGTGGCGCCAGATCACCCGAAGATCACGGCAGCAGTCGAGGAGCTCAAGGCGAAAGGCATCCCGGTCTTTTCGCTACTTTCTGACTTCGCCGCCGGCGTGCGCGAGGGCTACATAGGTCTCAACAACCGCAGCGTCGGTCGGACGGCAGCTTGGATGTTCTCCAAGGTCGCTAAACGGTCTGGCAAGGTGGCCGTGTTTGTCGGCAGCCACCGTTTCCAGGGTCATGAGCTGCGGGAAAGCGGGTTTCGTTCCTATTTCCGTGAGAACGAGCCAGCATTCGAGGTGCTGGATACGCTCGTCAATCTTGAGAAGCGACAGATCACCTACGAGGCGCTGCTGGATCTTATGCAGCGGGAACCTGAGCTCGTCGGCTTCTACATGGCCGGCGGTGGCATGGAGGGGGCTATCTCCGCGCTCCGGGAAGAGGGCAAAGGCCAGGATCTCGTCGCGATCGTGAATGAAATCACGCCGGAGTCGCGGGAGGCCCTCGCGGACGACATCATCACGATGGCGGTGGCGACGCCACTGCGCCGACTTTGCCAGGAGCTGATGTTGCTGATGGATCGCGCCATCAGGACCGGCACCGCGGAGACGCCGG
The DNA here is from genome assembly GCF_055811235.1 of Mesorhizobium sp. WSM4810. NCBI lineage: Bacteria > Pseudomonadati > Pseudomonadota > Alphaproteobacteria > Hyphomicrobiales > Phyllobacteriaceae > Mesorhizobium > Mesorhizobium sp. WSM4810. Next base: position 36,695 of record NZ_JBVVQV010000028.1, read on the forward strand.
GGCAGACATTTCTCCCGTTTGACATCTATCTGCCGGAAAACATCTGAAATGATGTGATCTATCGCCATGGCCGACATTCCTTTCATAAATGCCCGCGCAGTCCACTCCACTCGGGACAGTGTGCGCATTTCAAATGAAGTGTACGCTCTGCTCATTCAGATCGAGGCCGAAGCCGTGCTGGGGGATCTCCTCAATTCAATCACGTTAGATGAAGCTAAGCGTGAAGCTCTTACAAAGGAGCTTCGCCAGTTGTGGGAGCAGCGCTGCATTCGGCTGCATCCCTCACAAGCTGCTCGCGTCCGCCGATCGTTTGCTGGACGAAGCATAACGGGCCCACCAAAATGGCTCTTTCGCTTCATGCGGTGTTCCGAACAGGAGCGGTGCGTTGCCCAGAGTCGGACCGCTCACTAATGGTCGGGCGACGCCGAGGCCGGTCGGGGGCAGTTTTGGCGCCGTTTTGCAGCAATGCTTGCTGATGGCTCAGCGAAGTCCCCCGTGATCGCCTGGCTGCCGGAGAGGCAACCAGGCGTGCGTCCTTCAGCATTCCCAAACCTCACCGTCGACATCACGGCCATGATCGGCCTTGAGAACGCGCCATCGATCGAACCGAAAAGCGGGTTGGCAGGCCTTCAGGAGGAGGCGAACACAAGTGAAGCGGCTTGAAGCTCGGCGTGAAAGGGGAAACAACTTTTCCGGACATATCGTGAGCGTGGCAAACTCGCTCCCAAGAGGTATAGCGGCCCGGTGAAGGCTCGGGGAATTTATGCACTCCGCGGGCCACGAAAACGTGCTGCCCAGGGCAAGCCTATATTGGCTTTCCCGATTGCGCACGACGCCGCTGCGTGGCTCCGCAAAATTCACTCGGTCAGTACCGGGACGACGTTCCGACCAGGCGGCCGCCGCCGCGGTACTCGTGAAAGAAGGGTCGCCCCAGCAACGACTGCGGCGACGAGTAGCTTCGGTCAGGCTCCGTTCTTGTCGAAGAAGCCTGTCATGCTCTGCCGCTGCCGGACGACGCTCGATGCGAGTTCGACTCGGCTCGTGCCCTCGCCTCTCCCCGCTCGCCAATTCTGCGCAGCTGTCCGTTCTTCGGCGCCAACCGATGTCGGTTCATGTTTTTAATCAGCAGGCTAGCGTCGGTAGCACCGGCCTTCGGAGGTATGCCGTCCTGCATTGCCAGCGCAGATTGGATCGCAGCTCTTGAGCAGCTCCTTTCAGTTCGGATGCCAGCCGTCGCGCTACCATCGAAAACACGGGAGATAGCTTTTGCATGCTGCAGGAATCCACCATCTCCTCGGTCCCGAGATGGCATTGCATACTTGCTCTTAGGTGCTCATAGGAACCGGTCTGTTCCGGGGTGTGCGTCGCCAGCGGGGCTTGCTCGGGCGGTCGGATGCATATAGCTCGGCTACAGAAGAAGCGGCCAGACCTTCATCCGTCGTCTGCCGCGACTTCCTGCATAATTCGTGTTCACAAGGAACGACCTATGAGGCGGCAGCCCCGAGCATTCACGGTGGAGATTAGACAGAAGCGCAGTTCTCAAAAACGGAGTCGTTCGATCTGGAGCGATGTCGATCTTACCGCAGCAATGGCCGAGACAACAAGGGAACTCGAGGAGATGGAGTTGCCAAATGGTCGCCCTGTTGACTCAAGTGTTGTAGCGCTTGATGCTGAACACTTGCACAAACCGCGAGCGGAGTATCTCATGGCAAATCCCCTGGACGCAGAACCAGAAATAACTGCAACGCAACCGGCAGCCAAGGTAGAGGGGCCTCAAAAGAAGAAAGCCAAACGGTCGCCGAAAGCGAAGGCTGAGCCTAGGCCGCCTGCTCGGAAAGCGCCCAATGCGGCGTCTCAGGCGGAGGAAGCACCAGCAGCGACCGTGCGGACCGGACGTAAGATCTACTCGAAAAACGAGCGCGCCCAGATGCTCGCCCTGATACAGAAGTCTATCAGTGGCGGCGCCACCCTCAAGAGCGCCGTAAAGCAGGCCGGCATTTCGGAACAGACCTACTATCAATGGAAGAAAGCTGCGTTGCCCGCATCGGTTGGTGACGATCTGAAGGACCTCGTCGCGCTTGAGGAAGAAAACAAACGACTGAAGAGCCTGCTCGCGGAACGCCTGCGCAAGGAGAACGCGGAACTGAAGAGGAAGCTGGGGTTTTAATAACGCTGAATCGCAGATCGGAGCGCCAGAATTCTTGTCCGACGCGCTATCCGAGAGCTCATAACTGCGGGTCTGGCACCGGCACTTCTGGTCGGATGAAGCGGGTCGTCGGTGAATCCCGGAGAGGCCGCCTAGGTGAAGCAGCTGCTGCGCGACCGCGGTCCTAGAAGAAGATCACCTCAGGACCACCTGCGATTGGCTTCGCGCACTCGCCCTTTGTCCGCCATCAGGTGCTCTTCGTCCGAAAATTCCGATAGTCCGTCGCCCTCAGCATCAGATCCAACCTTCGCCTTGCGGGCCCATCGAACTGCCGCGGCCGCCCAAGGCAGTCCAATGGCCAGTGTTGACAATGGTGATCCGGCAAGCATCTGCATGAGCGGGACATAGGAGCGATCTCGAATGACTACTCCGCTCAATTTGTCTACGCGCCTTAGACCGGCACTCGCGCCAGTAGCCCGTGTCGGATGAGATCGATGCTGGCGGCAAATGCGCCTGCAGAGTCATTCAATGCGTGGACTTCCTCGACGAGCTCAAGAGAAAAGGGACCCGTATAGCCGCCATCAAGTAGCGCCCGGATCTGGCTGCAATTGTCGGAACCTCCCAGGAGGCGATCCGGGTGAACCCACAAGGTTGGATCGTTTATGCCTGAAATGTGCACGAGACCGGTCAGATCGCAGAAGAAGGACGTCTCGCCGGCGAGTGTGTGATGGAATGTATCGTGCACAAGCCGGAAGACGGACTGGCCATCAACCCAGGCAATAGCGTTAGCCGCTTCGGTCTTCGACCGAAGCGAGGAGGTCTGGAAGCCAAGCGGTTCGATGAGCCCAACCAGACCCCGTGACTGAAGTATCGGCTTGAGCGCCTTCAAGGCGACGCGGAGATTGCCATTGCGCTCGCCATTGGCGGACCACGAACCGTCGTTCACCGGCACTAGCATGAGCGCCTGGGCGCCACAGGCGGCCGCATAATCGGCGAGCTTGCTGGCCTCGGCCTTGCGGGCGGGAGTCCATTCGTTGAACCGCTGTAGGGCGTTGACTGAGATGATCGTGACGCCCGCTTCGGCAGCGGCAGACCGAACCTCCGCCGGCGGCTTGCCGCGCACAACAGCCTTACTGCAGGGATTATTCCGGATTTGCACGTCGGTCAGACCGAGATCGCGGGCGAGCGCGAAGAACGTCCTGACGTCAAGCCCGGGCGTCGCCATGTGGTCGAGAGCAAACCGAAGTGGCGCCTGGCGCACGGAGAGGCTTTCCTCCATGAAGGCGGCCGCCATTCTCGGCTGACTGGCTTCTGCCGTTTGTTGATTTACGAGGCCGAAATGATCGGCATAGGGAGGCGAATCAATCGAACTGACCCGCTCTTTATTCACACGATTGTGCTTCATTGTGAGCCGACTTTCACGCAGCGGATACTACCGCGCCTCTTGAGAACATTGATCTGCTAGGCGAAATGACCGAAGATCGATCGAGGCTATCCAGCTGCTTCCGCAGAGTAGGCGCCAACCCGGAAAGATGCTGAACCGATCCGGAGCCAAACTGATGTGGCAGGCTGCTTCTTCGTAGCGAGGCCGATGCCCAGCGCGATCATAGCGCGTCCCTTCCAGGTCGGCACAACCTTCCTGGTTTCCCGTTTGGCCGCATACCACGCCGGGTCACGTAAGCATCCGGCCCCATGAAGGTGGCCAAGCCATCGCTCAGCGGCGGAACACGGCACTGCGGATTGGCCTTCGCGAGCTGGCCGTAGATCACGCCGTGCTCGCCCTCGCTTTTATCAAGCAAGAGGGGCAGTGACGAGGCGAAAAGTCATTGGGCCGTGGCAGTGACGAAGTTCGCCAGCGGCGCTGCGCGGACGCTCGCTCGCAGGAAATCGATATCATCATCCCGGAAGGCTGGAGGGGTGTACATCGGGGGAACTCCTTGTGTGCATTGCAGGTCAGATACTTGCAATCTGGCCCTCTGGAAACAGCCAGTTCGTTGCAATTGAAGCCGTCCAGTTGGTGAAGTGGCATGGCGGGGGATCATCGGGCTAACAATTTGGCGGTCCAACAATGAGGCCCTCCGGCTTCTGCGCCCCCGACATCTCTTGGCTTCGCCCAACCGTCCGTGGCTCCGCCGTCGCCAGCGTACCGCTACCGATCGAGTTGCCGGCGATAAAGATAGAATCAGGGGCAGCCTTTCTGGCGGCCCTGATGGGGTGCTGTTGAAGACACCTACCCGGAGATGGCGCATCTCGTGCGGCTCGTTCAAGGGAGGAGGAGCGGCCAGTGCATTATGGCCCACGGTCACAAAGAGCGCATGCTGCTGCCGATCGAGCGTTGGCGCGGCGCACGGTGCCGTGATGCCATCCCGTCGGCCGGCCGGCTTAGCCAACTGCGCTACGGATGGAAGGTCGGGCGGCAGCAGGGCGTCGCTGCGGTGGCTGGCTGTTCCCGGGGCAGCACGCGATTACCCGACGTGCAGATCCATCGGATTGTCGCCGAGACTGCAAAAGCGCCAACCCCGTAAAGGGGCCCGGCCGGCACACGCTGCGTCACAGCTTCGCCAAGCCTGGAGGCCGGCGCCGAAGTCGGAGTTACCCGGGTCCTGCTGGGGCTCGACCCGCAGATATGCTGCAGGCCAGTCAGCTCGAGAACTTAGCCTTTTCAAGGAGGCGGAGAGCTCGCCCGACGGGTGAGCGTGCGGCGACTCGATCGAGATCGCTCCGTGCTGCCCGGCCTGCCTATCAGGTCGCGTATGCAGGCCAGCTCAGCCTCGGCAGCTCAAGGTCATGTCGGCGATCGAGCACTGCCGCACGGCAGGTGTTACGCGGCCAACGGCAGATCGGGCACAACTGCCGTGGTCGTCACACACGTCGATGAGGCAGGCGGAAATGGATCGTGATCCGCATCCCCCTCGGCGGAGAGCGAGTCTCCCCAAGCATGGCAGATGTCTCGCAACCGCTTCGATCCGAATTAATCCGGCTTTCGCGACGAGATGTATGAAGGCTCGGAGTGCCAGGACTGAAGCTCGCCCCGGAGCGTCTGACGTCGAGATTGATCAAAGCAGCAACCCGAAGAGGTGCGCATCTTTGGACCGTGGCTACACTGGGTCGATTCGAATTATGAATGCGGTGCACCTTCCGCTGGCCTGTACGAAATGGCCAGAGGGGTTACCTCCTATCGACCTTCGCAGCCCCAGGAGACCCAGCTCGCAAAGGAACGCAGACTGCTTGGAGTGAACCGATTATCATCGGGGCGGGCACGTTCCTCAACCGACCCGCCTGTCGAGACTAGCGACCGAGGCTTTAGCGGTGGTGATTTCCTGCTTGTAGACCTTACACCCTGGTGCCAGCTCTCTCAGACCGCTCACGAGCATGTTAGCCGCCTGCTCGAGCGCCTCTTCCGGCATCGCTGCCAAGCTTTCCAAAATAAACCACATGCGGCCGCCCACCGTCTCCAACCGGGTGCGCGTGCTCTGCCGCCAATTCCAGCGGCGACATGTAGCTCCCAGATCGTCGCGCCAGATGACCTCCCCCTTGGAAGCGCTTTCGACGACCGCTTCCCCATTCAAAACAGTGTGGAAGGACTCCGTTCCTACGGCAATCGTCAGCCGCGGTTTGCCGACATATGCATCGAAATTTTCGCCGCCAATGGGTATTGAGAAACGCAGGCTCACTGCATTGTAGAGGTCAACGACAGGATTTATTGGTGGGATGCGGCCATCCTTCTCCACCCGTTTTTTCAATGCCTGCGCCGAGCAAGGCGTCCGGTTTGGTTTCGCGCCGAACCGGACGTATGCCTCCGCCCAATTGGCCAAGTGCGCTTCTCCCCAGGCGGGTCCCCCCGCTCGGGCGAAATCGCAAGCCTCTCCCAACACGTCCCGAGCCATGACGCCTCGCGCACTGTCCTCTGCATCAACAAGAATGCTGATTGCGCGAAAGTCAGGTGCGATCTCTGCTATTTCTTCGTCGATCAGCGGAAAATCCAACAACGCTTCCTCCTTTAAGCCGGCCGCGATGGCGCCTCTGCTTCCACTGGATTTTAGAGTCTCCTCAAGAATTCCTTTCCCCAGGTCCCAGGGTCAGAGTACTGCCCGGACCCGGACTGGCCGACAGAGCCAGTCCTGGCAAGTCTTGCTGGTCTGCGATCACTGCCGGCGTGACTCCGGGGTCACGAGCCAGGCCCGTTCGCTGTCAGGGCGGGTATTGAGCATCTTGCCGAATCCTTGGCAAAGCTTTTTACCCGTTGGACAGCGCCAGTAAGGAGCCGAACGCCATTCTCGATCTGCCGAATCGTCAGGGCGGAATAGCCCATCACCAGTCCAATCCGGTCAGCACGGCCTTCATCTCGGATGTACAGCAATGAAATCGGATGGATGCCAACCCCGACCCGCCGCGCCTCTTCAACCAGGACGTCCTCCAGCGACCGAGAAAGATCCTTGAACCAGACGACGACATGCAGCCCTGCATCGGCCCCCTCGATGGCAATGCTGTCTGCGAACGCGCGTCGAAGGACGGCAAGCAGTGCCTCTCGCCGCTCGCCGTTAAGACGGCGGACGCGGCGGACATGGCTTTCATAACCACCGCTCTCGATGAGTGAGGCCAGGGCCTCCTGTTCCGCGACCGGAGAATGCCTGTCGAGAAGCTGCTTGGCCATCGCAAAGACGTCTTGCAACTCGGCCGGAACCACCAGGTAGCCGATGCGCAGCATCGGCGACAGTGTCTTGGAGATCGTGCCAACATAGATTACGGAACTGCGGTCTTCCAGCTTATGCAGCGGGGGCACCGGTCGAATATCGTACCGGTACTCGCCATCGTAATCGTCCTCGATAATATAGGCGTCATTGCGCCGAGCCCATTCGAGGAGCTGATACCGCCGCGAAATCGACAAGACGGCGCCGAGCGGGAACTGGTGCGACGGGGTGACATAGGCCAGCCGCGCTGGGATCTCCTGCAGCAGCTCGGTCTTCATGCCCTCGCTATCAACGGCGACAGCGACGGGCGTGGCTCCTGTGCTGGCAAAGACTTGGCGCGCCATTCTATAGCAGGGATCCTCGATCACGAAGCTGTCAGAAGGATCGAGCAGCAGGCGCGCGCACATATCGAGGCACTGCTGTGATCCGCTGACGACGAGGATCTGCTCGACCTGGCAGCTAAGCGCTCGGGCACGCCACAAATATCCCTGCAGCGCCTGGCGCAAGCGATGCGAGCCGCGTGGATCGTGATAGGCCAGCCTTCCGGGGCTTTGTGACATCGCCGCGTTCATCGCACGCTTCCACGTCAGCGCCGGGAAATCAGATGGGGCGAGATCGCCATAACGGAAATCGACCTTGAGGCGGTTGGGGAGGTAATCGCGCCGTGGCGGACTGGCGCGCAGTCGCTCGCCGTAACAGGAAAGGTGGATCGGGCCAGTCCGTTTCGGCACCGCGCTGGTCTCTTTACTTCGGACTAGCGAAGAGGCAACGCGAGGTCTTGCGCCTTGAATGACCTCGATGAAACCTTCGGCGACCAGCTGATCATACGCCACGGTGACCGTGGTTCGCGACACACCGAGTTCATTTGCGAGGCCGCGTGACGACGGCAGCTGGCTGCCCGTTTCATAGATCCCACCTAGGATCTGCTCGCGAAGAGCTTCGCAGATCTGGCGCGCGCCGAGACCTTGCGAGCGAGCTGTCGACGCTTCAGGAGAAGGCTGGACCATTTCTTTCATCGCCAACTGGACGTTCCATCTGAGTTAGTGTGACGGCATTGTCCCCGAAATCAAGAGGGTTAAAGCCGATGACCAGCGCCGAAGATCAGCTTGAAGCCGAGGCAACATCAACGCCGTCCCGGAACGACGTCGGTCTCGCATTCGCCACCCGGGCAATCCATCATGGCTACGATCCGGCCGGCTTTTCCAATTCTGTTCAGACGCCGGTGTTTCTTACATCGACGTATGGATTTGAAAGCGTTGCAGCAAACGAAGCCGTCGCAGCGCTTGGCGGAAGGCTCTACGCACGCGAATACAACCCGACCACCGAGATCCTCGAAAAGCGGCTCGCCAATCTCGAAGGAGCCGAAGCTGGGCTGGTACTCGCCTCGGGGATCGCCGCCTTCGGCACGCTGATCCTTTCGCTGCTTTCGCAAGGTGACGAACTCATTGTCCACAAGACACTCTATTCAAATACGCTCGCCATGGTCGAGCAGGGGCTGCCGCAGTTTGGCATCAAGGTCGTTGCCGTCGACCTGTCGAATCCGAGCAATCTCAATGGCGCCATCACTGACAGGACCCGGCTCGTGTTCTTCGAGACGCCAATCAACCCGCTGAGCCGTATCCTCGACATCGCTGCCATTGCCGAACACGCCCATTCTCGCGGCGTGAAGGTCGCCGTCGACAGCACCTTCGCCTCGCCCGCCCTCCAGCGTCCGCTGGAACTCGGAGCCGACATCGTGATCCATTCGCTGACCAAGTACATCAATGGCCATGGCGATGCTCTGGGCGGTGTGATACTGGGCGATGCGAAAACAATGCACCTGCTGCGCGAAACTGGCCTGCGCTATCTCACCGGGGCAGCGCTCTCGCCCATGTCGGCGTTCCTGATTTTGCGCGGGTTGAAGACACTCACGTTGCGTATGGAGCGTCACAGTGTCTCTGGGCTTGCGGTCGCTCAGGCGCTCGAGGCGCACCCGGCTGTGGCTTGGGTTAGCTATCCATTTCTCGGCTCTCATCCCGACCAGGAGATCGCGCGCAGACAGATGTCGCAAGGCTCGGGCATGTTGGCTCTCGGCCTCCAAACGGGGTTCGAGGGCGCGCGCCGTATGATGGACCGGCTCAAGCTGATCATCAGGGCGGTCAGCCTCGGCGACGCTGACAGTCTCATCTATCATCCGGCAAGCCTGACCCGCTCGCGCAAGTCAATCCGCAAGGACGCGCATTTGCCTGACGGAGTCGGCGACGACCTCATGCGTCTGTCGGTAGGGCTCGAAGACGCAGCCGATTTGATCGCGGATCTAGAGCAGGCGCTGGACGGGGTCTGATGCCCAACGCTTCACCCAATGTAACAACGGGAGCTTCAGCATGGCTTTCCTGAGCGGCCTTTCGGCCTTCCCAATAACGCCAAGCGACAGGTACGGCGGCGTCGATGTCCTGGCGCTTCGAAAGCTGATAGCGCGGCTTTGCGCAGCAAAGGTGGATTCCATCGGCCTGCTCGGTAGCACCGGCACCTACATGTATCTGTCGCGCGCGGAACGCCGCCGGGCGATTTGCCAGGCGCTGGACGAGACGCGTGGACGAGTCCCGCTCGTGGTGGGCGTGGGCGCTTTGCGCACCGATGAAGCGGTACACTATGCGAGCGATGCCAAGGCCCTTGGCGCAGCCGCGGGGTTGCTCGCGGCTATTTCCTACACCCCGCTCACTGACGACGAAGTTTTCGAGCATTTTTCGACAGTGGCGCGCGAAAGCGGCCTGCCGATCGTGATCTACGACAATCCTGCAAACACGCATTTTCGCTTCACGCCAGCGCTCATCGAGCGTCTGGGACAGCTGCCTGAGATCCTCGCTATTAAAAACTCAGCCGACCGGGGCGATGCTATCAAAGGCCAACTTGCGCACCAGAAAAAAATTGTGCCGAAAGGATTCTCGATCGGCTACAGCGGCGACTGGAACGCCACCGAGGCCCTGATCGCCGGCGCCGATACATGGTACAGCGTCCTCGGTGGCATCTTGCCCGACCCCTGCCTGAGGATGGTCAGAGCCGCTCAGCACGGCGACCACGCAGAAGCACACCGGATCGACGCCACCCTGGCCCCGGTGTGGGAGCTTCTCAAGACGTTCTCGAGCCTTCGCGTCGTCTACGCAATCGCCGAGCTCCTCGAAATCTGTTCCGCCGAGCCCCCACGGCCAATCAAGCCGCTTTCCGCTGCGGCGAAGGGCCAGCTCGCCGGCGTCTTGGACCGTCTAGGATCAGGTGTCGGATCGTAAGCCGCGCGACTTCATATTGCCGAGGGAAAAATGTACGCACCGACCCCTTTCGATGACTAGCCGAGATGTTCTCCATAATCTGATCGGGAACAATGCGCGCGGCGTGCTGATCACCGATGGATCGACAGGCCTCGACGCCAATCACGTCCTCGTCAACGTGTTCGATTGGCAGAACGTCTTATCGGCGAGTGAGGTAGGCGTCCGGGGCCGCCAACGCCTACATTTCTCCGGAAGAGTGTGCAGGCCAGACGACTTCCACTCGAAGCATCAAAGCCTTGATGCGCTAACAGCATTCAATCGCTGCGCAGGATCTTTGCTTCAAGCGCGGCTGCCACAAAAGCCCTTCGAGCAGCTGGTGGATGGGCCTCACCACGCAATACCTGCAGACAAGCGTCCATCGCTACCCTCCGTTTCTCGGTCCGATGATGAAGGGCACGGATCAGGATAGCGGCCGCCTGGTTGACATCGAACACGATACGCTCAGAACTGTGGCGGCCAACCTGAACAACGACCGCCCTCTCAAATCTGTGCAAGCCGGTCATCTCTCCGCCCCCCAAGGCGATCATCCGTCAATAGGGCCCAGGGTCGTCTTCTTTGCCGAGCCGACACTGCATCTGTGAGCCGAGACAATGCCCTTTTGACCGACCCCGCGCTAGCCTCACACGCGCTTAGCCGCTCTGTTCCGCTGCCGATCTGCAGGCGGGATCCATCGGTTGTCGGAGGTTGTTCCTCCAACATGACGGCGCGATTCAAAAAGCCGAATAGGCCCTTTGGGCGCTGCCCTCGCCATCGAAAATCTTGTCGATGACCTAAAGAGTAGCTTGATCAGGGAAGGCTCTCTTCTAGCGCGACAACCTTCGTGCTCAGCACGCGCGCTCGGTGCCGAGGGAGCGCGGCACCTCCCGTGGCGCGGGTGATGTGTGACCGTGCACATCCTTGCCCAGCGCTTGCGGTGGCCAGGCCTTCTAGACTGCCGCACAGCGCTGCCTCGCAATTCTGGTGATTTTTGCGTGTCAGCCATTTTGTTCTAGATCACGCGGCAGACCTGATCATTCACCGCGCGGATCCCTCACATCCAAACAATCTAATTTACCGGTTCCTCATGATCCTGCATAGCGCGACAAAACCCACGGCTATGTTTTCCAGCCGTTTTCTGCGGTTGCTCTACGGTCACCTCGACAAGGATCTGCTATGCGCATTTGCGGTATCAAGCTGACGCACGACGGGGGAATTGCTGTCGTGGAAGACGGCAGATTACTCTTTTGCATCGAGATGGAGAAGCTCGACAATAACCTACGATACCAACATATCGAGCGGCTTGAGACGGTCGTCGCCGTTTTGACGGAAAACGGGCTTGCTCCGCGCGATATCGACCGGTTCGTTATTGACGGATGGGACGGTGAAATCCAGTCAGAATTCCAGGTTCTGAGTAACGGCTCCCCTATCACTCTCAACGGCGCGCCATATGTGGAGCGGGACGCCGAAGATCCCCTAACAGCCTATCAAGGTTCCGGTCTCATGCTCGACAATGGGGTATGTTCTTATGAAAGCTACCCGCATGTTGTTGGGCACGTGGCTTCCGCATACTGCACCAGCTCATTCGCCAAAGCAGAGGAACCGGCATTTTGTCTGGTATGGGACGGCTGCATCTTTCCGCGGCTTTACCACGTCGAGCCAAGTGGAGTCCGATTTGTTGGGTGCCTGTTTCCGATGATAGGCCATGCCTATGCGGCCGCGGGCCAACATTTCGGTCCTTACAGGCGAGAGCTGCGGACTGGCTGGAGTCTCGGTATCCCCGGCAAGTTGATGGCCTATATTGCGCTCGGAGTGGTCCATGAACACATCGTGAATGTGTTTCAGGAGCTTTACGAGGACCATTTTGCCTGGGATACGGACCTTGCCTTTGGCTACAGGAACAACAGCCACAGCGAAGACGCGTTACTCACGGCTGTGCACGACTTCTTCGATGCAAGCGCGTCGCGGCTAATCCCCGAAACGCCCGAGGACATACTTGCTTCGTTCCATGCCTTCATGGAGCGTCTTCTCGTCCGGGGGATGACAAGGGCGCTGCGTGGGTACTCAGTCCCCAAAACCCGAAACCTGTGCATCGCCGGCGGATGCGGGCTGAACATCAAATGGAACAGCGCCCTTCGGGCGAGCGGTTTGTTCGACGCAGTCTGGGTGCCTCCGTTTCCAAACGACAGCGGATCGGCGATCGGTGCCGCTTGCTGTGCGCTGGCCGCCGACAAAGGTTTCGTGCATCTCGACTGGTCAGTCTACAGCGGGCCAAATGTGAGCCATGGCAAGGTTCCGCCTGGTTGGCAATCTGCTGCTTGCAGCCTGAAAGAACTTGCCGGCGTGCTCGCCGACAACAAGCCTGTGGTGTTCCTTGCAGGTCGCGCAGAGCTTGGTCCACGTGCTTTGGGAGGCAGAAGCATCCTGGCGGCCGCAACTTCGCCGGAAATGAAGGACCATCTCAACAAAATCAAAGTTCGAGAGCATTTCCGACCGGTAGCGCCAATATGCTTGGAGGATCGTGCACCTGAGATGTTCGATCCCGGCACGCCCGATCCTTACATGCTGTTCGATCACCGAACCCGTTCGGAGTGGAAAGAAAAAATCCCGGCGGTCGTCCATCTCGACGGGACTGCGCGCCTTCAGACAGTTTCGAGAACTTCTGAACACCCAATTGCAGAACTTCTGATAGAATATGAGAAACTCACGGGCATTTCGCTGCTCTGCAACACGAGTGCAAATCTCAATGGACGTGGTTTTTTTCCGGATGCGGCTGCCGCCTGTGAGTGGGGATGCGTAGACCACGTTTGGTGCGATGGGTTGCTGTTGACCAAGACAGGTGCAAGTCAATTCGAGGGCTGAGCGGCGGGCTGTAACGAACTTGAGTTACCGCGCTCTAGCGCTGCAATGGCCGGCAGCATCGCTGAGGGAGCCGGATACTGCGGGTGCGTGCGGTTACGGCTCTTGAAAGTGCCCTGATCTGACGAACGAATCTGATCGTCATGGCCGATAAAGCGCCGAGACTGTGCTGTTGAGCTGGCAAGCACGCGAATGCTTTTGCTTAGCGATGTGAATGGAGGGTTCGAACACCAGGGCCTGCACCGCCCTGCCGACCGGCACGCCATTCGTCTGCTGCGGTGGTGACAAGCTTGAGCGAATTAGCTGTTTGAGCTCCTTCTGCCAACGGAATCCCGCATTGCCTGCGCCTGCCGCGTTAATCCCTGGAAGCGTCCGCCTTGCCGTCCGCGACTTTGCTCAGCACCGAACCACTCCGCCATGGCGTCGGGCATGTGGCCGACCACGTTGACCCGACACCCTCCGTCAGTGTCAGCAAGTCGGAGTAGAGGTCCACATCCTCGAGCATGCTCCTTGCAGGACCCATACGTGCGAGATCGGTTGCAGCAACCCTATGCCGAAGAGCACAATTGTCAGCGCACGATTGGTGCCGTCGCGGGGTCGCTGCCGGTTCTTCTGACCGCCCGCGTCGTGCTCGGAATAGCGCTCGGAGGCTTCTGGTCGATGTCGGCAGCGTTGGCGATGCGGCTCGTTCCAGGTCACCTCCTGCGGCGCGCCATGTCGATCATCCGCACCGGCGTACCGTCGCTACCGTTTGTGCGGTTCAATCGGCGCCTATGTCGGCGACGTCTGGGGGGTGGCGAAGCGCCTCCATGATCGCTGCAGTCTTCGGCGCGTTACACTGGTAGTGCAACTCATGACTTCTCCGAGGCTGCCTCCGATTGGAGCAGCCAGCTTCCGCAGTCTGCTGGATGTGGCCAAGAATCCGATAATCAAAGTCGCGATTTTGGTCGTCCTGCTGGTCGCTTCCGGGCACTTCGACGGCTTCATCTGTATCCGCGCCTTCCTCGAGAATGTTCCCGCGCTCAATATCGAGACGATCTCGCTCGTGTTGCTCGCCTTTGGCATCGGCGGCTTCTTCGGCAATTTGGCCGGCGGATTCTTGGCCGAGCACAGCCTCCAGGCAGTCGCGGCTCTGCCGCCCCCCTGCTCATAGCGATGGCCGCTGTCTCGCTGCTGATGTTGGGAGCATCGGCCTGGGCCTCAGCGATTGCGGTACCGTATGGGCCTTTGCTTTCGGCGCGGTGCCGGTGGGACTGCAGAATGCATGGTGCTGCGCGCCCCTCCCGAGCAGGCCGAAAACGCCGGTGGGCTGATGCCCGCAACGTTCCAAGTGGCCATCGCCGCCGGCGCGATTTTCGGCGGACTGCTGGTGGACGATGCCGGCGTTGCCAGTGCCTTTGCCTACAGCGCCGTTGCCTCGTTCCTCGCTGCCCTGACAGTGTTTGCTCGGACCGAAGCGCGAACCCTAGACCGCCTGACACAGGCCAGTGCAGCACGGGGAAAGATGCAATCGCATCAGCCGCGCGGTGCGATCCTGCTCACGATTTTTTGGCGGTTGCAGCCGTCGTCTCTGCGCGATCGCACGTTGTTGTCCGGTCGATTTCGACCAGCGGCGGCGTTTTGAATGATGGTGCCGACGAGAGAACCTAAGAGTGCCGGACGAAGCGGACCGCCTCGCCGTCGACCGCTCGCCTCGTACGGCTATTAATACAAGGGCGAACCCGTGCTTGATCCGTGTGAGGCGGCTTTCCATGCCTCCGGGGCGAAGCAGCTTTTGACTTGATTGCATTCCCGGCAATTGGGCGCGGTGAATAGGGTAGACCTTCAGACTCGCACAGCCTGCGGTAAAAGAACTTCTTCCACTTCATGTTTTTGGCGTTGCCGGCTACCAGCGTCGGAAAATCAGCACCACACTGTCATGCAAAAATCATCGAATTGGAGTCAGACCCAATTTTTTGCGTGCCGTTCGCCAGGAGCGCCCGCGGCTTCACATGCGGGATGCCTCCTGCAACATTATCTGCCGCATCCAGGTGCTTGCCGGATCACTGTTGTGAAGGGTGGGCCATTGGACGGCCTCAGTGAACGTGGGTAGTGGCAGGGGAAGTTCGACGATCCGCAGAGGGAAAGTCTTTTTGAAATGCTGAACCAGCCGGAAGGGCATGGTCGCTATACGATCTGTGCCTGAGACCATCGGCGGGATCATGCTAAAGGCCTGCACGATAATCTCGACACGTCTCTTGAGACCATGTTCAAGCAAAAACCGTTCCTCGATGGATGGCATCTGCGCACGGCCGACCCTGAACGCAATGTGCTTCATCGACACGTACCTCTCGAATGTAAGCTGCTGTGGCAGCTGCTTGTTCGTGGGGCAGCCTACGCACACGAATGTCTCGTCGAACAGCACCGCTCTTGGATGCGCGCTCGACATGAACAATTCCGGAAGAATCAGAAAATCGACGTCACCGCGCCGGAGAAGCTCATCGAGATCGTCGTCGAGCGGCAGCAATTCGAAGCTGACGGCGGGTGCTTCGCGTGCAACACGCTCCACGACCTTTTCAAAAAACACGAGTGTGGCGAAATCGGAAATCATGATCCGGAAGCGGCGATCGGATTGAGCCGGTTTAAACGGATCCCAAGAAATAATCGAGCACTGTATGTGCAAGAGTGCGCCGCGAACAGCGGGGGCGAGTGTTTCCGCACGCGAGGTTAGAACACGTTCGCGGCCGCTCATCGTAAACAGTTCATCGTTGAAATAATCGCGCAGCCGGCCGACGGCCGCGCTCATGGCCGGCTGACTTAGGTTGATGCTGCTTGCCGCCGCCGTGAGGTTGCGCTCGGTCAGCAGTGCGTCGAGCACAACGAGAAGGTTCAGATCAAGGCCTTTGAAACGCATGCCTCATCTGTCCGTAACGTGGTTGCTTGTCATCGCGACCATTGTGGGTGGCTAATTTATTGCAGGTTGAGATTTGAGCAGACTTGGGCGTGGCGGCGCTCCGACAAGGATCTGCGACACATATCCAAGGTCGCGCGCAATCTTGCGAATTGCCATCGCCGTGACGACAATCGCCACTCCAACCACACTTGCGAACGCGATTCTGGTCGTGAGATTCCAGAGTTCTCCAAACTGTATCACATCCATGAGGCGAAACACGGCACCCTGGACCAGGTACAGCAGCAGCGTGCTCTGACCAAGCTCCACCGCGACATACTGAGCTACTCTAGTTGAATGGACAATTCTCCAGCACTGGAACATAAGCTGCATCGCTACTGCAGAAGCTGTTGCAGAGCCAGCGAACATCATAAACACTTGTTTAGCTGACTGTTCATCATGAATTAAAACAAGATTGTTGTAGACGTAAGTCTCCTTGCCCCACCCAAGGAAGCATAAGAAAGCTGTTATCGAAAATAAGACCAAGAAAAGCGATTTGTGGCGCCAGACGATATTTTTCTGCCATCCGATCGGCTGGGCAAACAAGAACCCCAAACAATAAAATGGGTAAGTGTATCTTAACGACGGGGTTATTGACAATGTGATGGGCGCCAATGCGACCCCAATTGCGGATGCGCTTATGATCCACATCGATAGTCGATTGAAAGTTGCAAAAAATCTAACTAGAACGAACGAAATAAACGCCGCCCATATGAACCAGTATGTTCCAATGACCTCCTTCGATATGTCCAGCAATACACCAGTTAAACTCTTCGTTGGATAAATCATGGCGGACTTTAGTGCGAAAATAAACGCACACCAAAGAAACATTGGCAGTAGTAACTGCACTGCTCTATTACGGACCCCTTGAATGAACGTTTTTCGCAAAATTGCCCCAGAAGAAACATATCCACTTATCGCCATAAAGAGAGGCATATGAAACATGTATATCGTCTTATAATACGGAGACATCCAAAAATCGTCAGTGCCTCGATAAATTACATATTGTAATAGGTGCCCAATTATCACTAAAGTAATTAGTATACCTTTGGCGAAGTCAAGGCTTAGGTCTCGGTCGTTTGTCTCTGCTGGGCGCGAGCCGCGTCCCTTCGCTCCGACTGTTATTTGATCAAGCATCAGACTCCAGCCCATCTGTTGCGGTTGCTACCGGCCGTTTCTGGGCACGGCGAGCACGCCAGTTTCGGTGAAAAGGATCGAATTTTACGCGGATCGCGGCGTGGTATCGAGGGCCGACTGGCTGCAACCGAGCGGACGAAATCCCAGTGCCTGATCGCAAACCTGGAGCGCAGTGGCGGTCGCGATCATGTGTGGCGACGCGATGGCCCGGCACTATGGTCGCCAGGACGTCTCTGCAGAACCTCTCAAGATGATTCCGCAGCGCGTGCCGAACCGTGCCAAAAGCGAATGGAATGCCAATCTGCTGCTGCACCGGACGCATGACGTGGATAGAATGGCTCATTCCGAGTCTCTCAAGATCCGGATGCACCCTGTACAATCCGAGTTCGCCTACCAAGAAATCAACCTCGCCAACCGTAGTGAACGGCGCAGCAGGTCCAAGTGAGCCGCTACGCCGTGCACATAGAGCCGATTGCGCGAACCTCCGGCCTTGCACCGGCCCAGCTACGACCGCCTGAAAGCCCCTGTCGGCCCATAGGACTTTCGGAAGAAAGCGGAGAGCTCGACATGATCGGCTACTTGCAAGTCATTTCCCAGCACACGCTACAGAAGCCGTGGCGTGATCGGGTGCATGTCAGGTCCGGTCATCTATGCAGCGCCCTGGAAGTTTGGTAAAATCGATTGTTTAGATCGCGAGCATTCACGCTATGGATAAGTGAAAGCGATGCGCTTCAAAGGCCTTGATCTGAACCTTCTCGTCGTGCTCGACGCACTGCTGACCCAGCGCAACCTCACGGCGGCGGCAAGCAGCATCAACCTAAGTCAGCCGGCCATGAGCGCGGCCGTCGCCCGGCTGCGCGATTATTTCAACGATGAACTGTTTACGATGAGCGGCCGCGAACGTGTTCTAACCCCACGTGCGGAAACACTCGCCCCCGCTGTTCGCGGCGCACTCTTGAAAATCCAGAGCTCGATTATTTCTTGGGATCCGTTTAATCCGGCTCAGTCCGATCGCCGTTTCAGGATCACCCTTTCCGATTTCGCCACACTCGTGTTTTTTGAAAAGGTCGTGGAGCGTGTTGCACGCGAAGCACCCGCCGTCAGCTTCGAATTGCTGCCGCTCGACGACGACCCCGATGAGCTTCTCCGGCGCGGTGACGTCGATTTTCTGATTTGTCCAGAATTGTTCATGTCGAGCGCGCATCCAAGAGCGGCGCTGTTCGACGACACGCTCGTGTGCGTAGGCTGCCCCACGAACAAGCAGCTGCCGCAGCAGCTTACATTCGAGAGATACATGTCGATGAGGCACGTTGCGGCCAAGTTCGGGCAGAAGCCCTCCGTCGAGGAGCGTTTTTTTCTTGAGCATGGCCTGAAGAGACGTGTCGAGGTTATCGTGCAGGCCTTCAGCATGATCCCGCCGATGGTCTCAGGCACAGCTCGTATATCGACCATGCCCTTCCGGCTGGTTGAGCATTTCAAAAAGACTTTCCCGCTGCGGATCATCGAACTTCCGCTGCCGCTTCCCGCATTTACCGAGGCCCTCCAATGGCCCGCCCTTCACAACAGTGATGCGGCAAGCGTCTGGATGCGAGAGATATTGTTACAGGAGGCGTCGAGAATGAGTTCTCCGCGGGACGCCAAAAAGGGTCGCAAGCCCTGATTGACTACCGCGTCTCACACCGGCACTCGTGTCAACAGGCGTGTCGAACGAGATGATAGTCGCGGAAAGAGCGCCTGCGAGGTCGTCCAGCGGGTGGCTTTCGTCGACAAACGGTGCGAATGAGAAGGGGCCCCCATAGCCGCCATCAAGCAGCGCCCGGATCTGGCTGCCATTGTCGGAACCGACCAGGACGCGATCCGGGTAAATCCAGTGGATCGGATCGTTCACGGTTGAGATGTGCACGAGACCGGTCAGGTCGCAGGAGAAGAACGGCTCCCCGGCGAGCGTGTGATGAAATGTGTCGTGCACGAGGCGGAAGACGGACTGGCCATCAATGGCGGCAATGGCCTTAGCCGCTTCGTTTTTCGATCGAAGCGAGCAGGTCTGGAAGCCCAGCGGCTCGATGAGACCGATCAGGCCGCGCGACTGGAGGATCGGCTTGAGCGCCTTCAAGGCAAAGCGGAGATCGCCCCGGCGCTCGCCATTGACGGGCCAGGAGCCATCGTTGACAGGCACCGGCATGAGCGTCTTGGCTCCGCAGGCCGCCGCATAATCGGCGAGCTCGCTCGCCTCGGCCCTGCGGGCGGGAGTCACTCGTTGAAGCGCTGCAAGGCATTGATGGAAAAATCCCAACGCCTGCTTCAGCGGCGGCAGACCGGACGTCCGCGCCTGCTGAGACATCGCCTGAATCGGTGTAATGACTGAAGCTGGCTCGCAGCCATCCATCTGCTTCAAGCTAACCCGCCGACCCGGAGAGATGCCCAACCAGATCGGATGCAAAATTCAGGCAGCAGGGTGCTTCGCCAGAGCGAGGCCGACGCCCAGCGCAATCATCGCGCCGCCCGACGCCTCCCTCAGGCGGCGGATCAACCTGGGACGCGCTGTCGCGCCGTCTTGAATGCCGCTGGCCACGAAGGCAACCACGATGTCGGCGAGCGTGTTGAGCGCAATCGACACGGAGCCAAGCACCACGAATTGCAGAGCTACGTGCCCTGCGCTCGGGTTCACGAACTGCGGAAGGAAGGCTAGAAAAAAGGCTGCCGTCTTCGGGTTGAGAGCCTCGACCAGCACCCCTTCACGAAACGCCCGCCGGGGTCCGACTGAACGCACCGGGGCGCCATCATCGCCAGTCGCTCGGCGCGCGGCTTGAAAGGTGCGAAAGCCTAGCCAGACGAGGTAGACCGCGCCGAACAGCTTCAATGCGGAGAACAGTTCCGAGCTCTCGAGCACGATCGCGGAAACACCTAGGCTTGCTGCGAGGACGTGGATCATGCCCCCCAACCCCGTGCCGAAGCTGGAAGCGATACCCTCCGGACGACCGCCGGCGAGCGTGCGCGCGGCAACATAGAAGATGCCCGGACCGGGCGTGATGGCGAGCACGGAGGCCGCGGCGAGGTACAGGGCGAATGGGGCCAGTTCTGGCATCATGGGTCGATTCCGACAAAGTTCATGATTATTTTGGGATGAGAGCGGCGAGCTCGCGGTCAGATGCCCGCTCGCTCGTCGCAAGGCCCGCGGCCACGCCATCGCGGTCGGCCGCGTTCCGGTTCTGACTCAGTTTGCGCTTGCCCTCCAGCCTCGTGATCGGCATGCGCAGGCCGACGATTCCGCGGAGTTGCGCCTGTACAAAATCCGGCGGTGCGTCCGACACCGCCCAAGGCGAGGCGCGCTCGCCCTCGTGGTGGTCGGTCAGACGATTCACGACGTCCAGCAGTCTTCCCGCATGCTCGAAGAACTCGACCGGACCATAGGCGTGGACGGCGATGTAATTCCAGGTCGGGACGACCTTCCCGGTTTCCCGCTTGGTCGCATACCATGCCGGCGTCACATAAGCGTCCGGCCCCATGAAGATGGCCAAGCCGTCGCCCAGCGGCGGAACATGGCACTGGGGATTGGCCTTCGCTAGGTGCCCGTAGATCACGCCGTGCTCGCCCTCGCTCTCATCAAGGAAGAGGGGCAGTGGCGTTGCGAGCGGCCCTTCCGCCGTGACTGTAACGAAGTTCGCCAGCACCGCCGCGCGGATGGTCGCGCGCAGGGACTCCTTGTCGTCGTCGCGGAAAGCGGGAGGGATGTACATGGCGAAGCTCCTTGCGTTACCAGTCAGATACCGGCACTCTGGCCTGCAGGAAACAGCCAGTCAGAAGCTATCGACGTGGTCCAGTTTGTGAAAGATGGCATCGCACCCGATCATCGTGACGATCGAGGAGCAGATCCACAGCGGGGTGTGCGAGTCGGAGAACCCCTGGTCCTTCGCAGCCGAGGGGTCGGGCATATCCCGGCAATGGCGACTAGTTTGCCAAACCTTGTGGACGCAGCCCGCGATCCCGGAGACCATATTGAAAGAATCGTCGAAGAGGTTCCGGCGACGCCAGGCAATGCCGAGAGGCTGCGCGGGTCCTCATTGTAGCAGGTGACAACAAACGTCTACGCTTAGTCAACGGGTCGGAGCCGACAGTTCGTCCGATGTCGGCGAAGCCTGTAAGCCTTCATAAGCGAGACCCAAGGCACTGGCTGGGAAAGCAGGTCCATAGGATCTCGCATTTCAGTGATGTTCTGGAAGCGGGCGAATTTCATATCCGCAGGCATCTAATGCCGGAATCAGATTGGATAGCGCCATAACGGTCTGGTTGCGCAGACCGGCTTGAGTGCTCCGTCTCGACTCGTCGGGAGGACAACCGTCGTGCAAGAGCACGATTGCGCCGGGCCGGACCGAGGCGAGCACAGCATCGACGATCGCATCGGTGCCGGGCCGCGACCAATCTTTTGGGTCTATCGACCAATGAAGGGCCGCCAGCCCGGCGATCTCTGACGCAGTGAACACTTCTTCGCTCCAGGCGCCGTATGGCGCGCGAATGTAGCGGATCGAGGCCTGGGGGCATGCTACCATGATGGCACGGTTCGCCTCAAATACCTCACGTTGGACGTCGCCCAAGCCGCATTTGGACAGATCCGGATGAGACATTGTGTGGTTGCCCACCTCATGCCCTTCTGCGATCATTCGCTGGATGAGGTCCGGGTGCTCTGCGGCGTAGGCACCAATCACGAAGAAAGTCGCTGGCACCCGATTTTGCGCCAGCACATCGAGTATCTGTGGTGTGAAGAATGGATCGGGACCGTCGTCAAACGTCAGATAAACGCTCCGACGGCCGGTTCCATCAGCGCATTCACTCTGCACTTCCCATCCGTCATCAAGATGTTTCATAGCTCCGGATCCTTCCGGTCAATTGTTGCATCGGTCGGCCATTCGCTCATCGGCCGCGCAATCGGGCATAATCACGAGGAGCACGTCCTCCACGCGAGGCGGCATGTCGAGATCCAGCACTTCTGAGTGGGACCGCACGCGAACATCGATACATCGTGGCCGGGCCGTCTCTGCAGAACGTCTCAAATTACCAGCGCATAGCTTTTCATTGCAGGGTCAGTCCCCCCGATAGGGTTTTCGGAAGAACTCGGAGAGTCCGATATGATCGGCTACTTGCAACTGGTTCTCCCGGCACAACCTCCACCGTCCTTGGGAGCGCATGGGAAACCTCGACTTGTTGATCCTTGGGGTAGGCGCCTACGCTAGTTGGGGGCTTGTGGCGAAGCCGACGCGATGCAGCTTGCGCGATCACCGACGTACCTGGTCGAAAAGGGGATCGGCTCGCTCAATGTTCGGCGCAGACCAGAATGCACACACCAGAAAAATGCTCCTCGGAGCCAACCGCATACATCGACAATCTCCCTAGCTTGCATCCTTGAATTCTTCCTATGCAATGTCCTGTCCGATAGTCAAAATCGAATGTTTCGATGACAAGCATCCATGTTGCGGATAGATGAGACAATGGCCCTTGATGTGAAGCTCCTCGTCGGCTCCACGCACTGCTGACCGAGCGCAACGGCACGGTGGCGGCAAGCCGGATCAGCTAATTCAGCCGGCCATGAGCGCGGCCGTCGCCCAACTGCTTTCAACCATGACCTGTTTACGATGAGCGGTCGCGAATGTTCTAACCCCGCGTGCGGAACCGTCGACGTCTCAGAGTTGAGGACGACGTCGCGCAGCATCTCGACGCCTTTTTCGATCTGCCGGATGCTCAAGGCGGAATAGCCCATGACAAGCCCGGCGCGGTCGGCTTCGCCTGCTCCCGGCTGCCGATGATAAAGCGGCGAAATCGGGTGCAGCCCCAGACCGGCATGTCGGGCGGCTTCGACCAACGCTGTTTCACGCGATCGCGGCAGGTCGTTGAACCATATGACGACGTGCAGTCCAGCGTCGGCCCCTTGGACGGCGATCCGATCTCGGAAAATCCGCTTCAGGTTGGAAATACCTCCCGGCGCTCGCCGTTAAGGCGGCGCACGCGGCGCACATGCCTTTCATAGCCGCCGCTCTCGAACAGAGAGGCCAATGACGCCTGCTCCGCCACCGGAGAATGCTGGTCGGCAAACTGCTTGGCGGTTTCGAAAACCTGCTGCAATTCCGCCGGGACGACGAGATAGCCGATGCGCAGCATCGGCGAAAGCGTCTTGGAGATGGTGCCGAGGTAGATGACGCCCCATGATCCTCGAGGCTGTGCAGCGGGGGAACGGGGCTGATATCGTAGCGATATTCGCTGTCGTAGTCGTCCTCGATGACATAGGCGCCCTGCTCCCGCGCCCATTCCAGAAGCTGATGCCGCCGCGCCATCGGCATGACGCCGCCCAGCGGAAACTGATGCGAGGGCGTCGCATAGGCCAGCCGGGCCGCGACCCCCGCCAGTTGCTCCGTCTGCATGCCGTCCTCGTCAACCTCGACGGGAACGGGCGTAGCACCTGTGCCGGCAAAGACCTGGCGCGCCATCCTGTAGCAGGGGTCCTCGATGACAAAGCTGTCCCCTGGGTCGAGCAGCAGGCGCGCGCAGAGATCGAGCCCCTGCTGCGAACCATTGACGATGACGATCTGCTCGGGTTCGAAGCGAACCGTACGGGCGCGCCAGAGATAGCCCTGAAGTGCCGGGCGCAGCCGGGCGCGAACCGCACGGATCGTCATAGGCGAGCCGTGCCGGCCGCTGCGCCATCGCCGCGTTCATCGTGCGCTTCCAAACCGAGGCTGGGCCGTTCGCCATAGTCAGACAAGTGAACCGGGCCGCCCCGTTTTGGGGGATTAGCGGCCCATTCCGATCAGGCGATTGCCCGAGAGCAGATGTCGGGCATCGCCAACGCTAACCCCTGCGTGACCTTGACCAACAGACCCTCGGTTTCCTGAAGATGGCGTCGTCGAAATCTGCACCGGCGTCGTATTGCCGTAAATCAAGGATGCCAACAACAGGGCCGGATGATTGGAGGCCGAAGCATCAAGCCGCATAAAGACAAGATCGTCGCCCCACCGACGCATTTTGCCAAAAGCAGCTCAACGACGAACATGCCGGCTTGGCGCGCCGAAGGGCCGCCGCCTTTCCCGCAAGCGGCCCAGCCTGCTCGCCACCGGGGTCAACCCACGCCAATCTATCCACCAACGCTCGTCCCATCCGCTATGCGCAACACCAAGCTGATGTCGCAGGGGCGGTCACCGACCCGGTACGCCGTCGAGAAACGACGAACTCGTGCTGTCTTGAGCCACCGGTAAGCAAATCCATTGCTGATCCGCGTCTGCAATAAGCGTTAGCTGGAGCGAACATGCATGCTCGCGGCAGACGCAATCATCAGGACCCTTGCCTCGGTCAATTGGATTGGAGACCATCATATGAAGGTGCAGACCGGTGTTTGGGCAGCTGTTATCGGTCGTCCAGACTTTGGCATCAGTTTTGGTGGACGCGAGCAGCTTGCGAGGGATGCATCCGAACGTGGCGCTGCTCCCACAATCCTCGCAGTTCTCCTGTGAGAGCCTCGCGCTGGCCCTGATCCAGCGTAATTGTGTCGAGGAGATCCGCGAGCACGGCTTCGCCTTCGATCCGCGTCAGCAGATCGAACAGGTCATGTGAAATACGCGCACAGTCACGGTGATCCGTTCGGATTTCGCAGACGGTCTCGTGGCGATCCTGCGCCGTGTATGCGCGGACTTTATGCAGGGATACATAGGGCGGCAATGAAACAGCGAGCGCAGTCCAATCCTGCAGCGTTGCGGCCCGTTTTTTGACGAGGTACGGCCCGACCACAAGTCCATCCAGCTCTGTCGTCAGGAACGTGGCAATCGAGTCTGCAACTGAATCCACGATCGGCTCGGCATTGTTGTTAAAGGACGTATTGAGCAGAATTGGGATGCCTGTCCGCTGCTTGAAGGCATTGATGACGTCCCAGTAGGCCGGACTGGCCTTGCGCGATACTGTTTGCAGCCGAGCCGTACCGTCGACATGCGTGATGGCGCCGAGCAAACCACGCTTGGAATCGCGCACACGAACTACAAAATTCATGAAGGGAAATTCGCACGCACTGCCCGGGAGGTCGAAAAATTCGCGCGCATCCTCCTCCAAAACTGATGGGGCGAACGGGCGATATCCTTCCCGCTTCTTGACCATAGCGTTGATCCGGTCCTTGTTTGAAGCGGGCCTGGGGTCGGCAAGAATGCTGCGATTTCCGAGCGCTCGCGGCCCGAACTCCGAACGACCTTGCACCCAGCCGATCACGGCGCCACCGACCATCCACTCGGCTGCCCTATCCGCCACCTCCTCAGTGCGTTCAAACTCCAGGTGCCCCGCCCATGCCTTTAGTTCCTCTTCGACAGCGTGATCGCTCGCGAGTTCCGGCCCCCAATAGACCTCCTGCAATCGCCTACGCGGCGCTGGGCGGCCCAACTCATTAGACACGATTAGCGCGGCGCCTAATGCGCATCCAGCGTCATGCGATGCGGGCTGCACGAAGATGTCTTCGAAAAGTCCTGAATAGAGCAGCTTGCCGTTCATGGAGCAATTGTGCGCAACTCCGCCGGCCAGGCACAACCGCGTCATCCCGGTGGCCTCACGATAATGGCGAAGAATGTGAAACACGATGCGTTCGAGCGCTTCCTGTAACGACGCACTCACATCCATATGCTGCTGAGTGAATGGCATTCCCTTTTGCCGAACCTGAATGCTGCGGAGCAAAGTCGGACCGATGCGGTCCAGGTGGACGCGATACTCGCCGTTTGCAGAGAGTTCATAGAATTTCTCGAAAAGCTCGCGATAGGGAACGGGATCGCCGTAGGGGGCAAGCCCCATTACCTTGTATTCATCGAACAAGCCGTAGCCGAGATACCGGATCGTCTCGAGATAAAATTGCCCGAGAGAATTGTTCTCCGGGAAAGTCGCAAGTTGCGTAATTTCAGTACCAGATCCTACCGCCACAAGGCCCGACAGGAAATCACCAGAGCCATCAATCGCGAAAATCAGACTTTGCTCGAAGCCCGACATTGCAAAAGCACTCACGGCGTGCGCCTGATGATGACTTACAAATGAGATACGCGAAGCGTCGAGCTCGGTACCGAACTCCTGCGCCAACAGCCTCTGCATCAACAGTTTAGCGTCCAACGGAATGGAGGCGTCCGGCTGGGAAGCTAGCATGTTTTCGAGCATGGCGTTGCTATAGGCTTCGGTAGCGTAGAAAGCCACACGATCGATTTCGCTGAGCTGAACCCCAGCGGCTGAAAGACAGTATTGAGCCGCACTAATTGGGAGCTTGTTGGAATGTTTGATCCGATTGAGGCGCTCCTCTTCTACCGCCGCAATGACCTGTCCGTCCCGGACGAGCACCGCAGCGCCATCGTGCATGAATGTGTTTGAAATCTGAAATCTGTTTTCATAGACTTTGTCCAATCCGCCGTTCAATCCTAGACACAGCATCTCGCTCTCCATTTGTCGTACAGGAATATTAAATTGGCCGTCTGATCAGAAACACAGGCCGCGTTGTCGTTCGCGCCACGAACGCCAGTCAAACATGATCGGGCTCAAAGAAATTCTCTTCGGCCGGGATCAACATGACATCCTGTGATCGAGGTGCCGGGCGGCCCATAACGTTGATAGATTGAGTGGATGCCACCGAAGACCCTCCGTGGCATGCCGATTTCTGTTGGCGATGTCGTTTTTATTGGCAGCACGAAGTCCATAGCGCATCGTTTATCTCCTTCTCTTCGCGTCAGCGCATCAGTCGGCGGCGCAACAGCGCCATCGAGAGGAAGAATGGCAACAGCGCGTACAGGCCGAGCACCCCGATGTGCAGGGCGATGCCGACGATCGGGCGATCAAGCATAACCGGACGAATGAGGTCGATTGAATGTGACAGCGGCATGCATCGCGCTATCTTCTGAAAGGCGTCAGGCAGCTGATCCAATGGGAAAACGGCACCGGACAGGAACAGCATAGGTGTGAGGACAAGCGTCTGGTAAAACACGAAGTAATCGTAGCTGGGCGAAAGCGCGGTGACGACCATCGCAAGGCTCGCAAACACGCACCCAGTGAGAGCAATGATTGGCAGCGCATAGAGGACGGACGGCCAGGCTGCATAACCCAACGTTGCGGTGACAATGGTGATTGCCGTACCGGCCAAGAAGGCCTTGGTGGCTGCCCACGCCAGTTCACCCAGAACGATGTCGCCGAGGGTAACGTGCGTGTACAGCATTGCTTCCCAAGTGCGCTGAGAGTGCATGCGAGCGAAAGCCGCGTACAATGTTTCGAGGGTAGAGGCGGTCATCGCACTTACCGCGACCATGCCGGCCGCCAAAAAGGCGATATATGACGCACCGTCGACGCGGCCGACCATTATGCCGAGGCCGGTGCCGAGTCCGAAAAGGTAGATTATAGGATCGGCAAGGTTACCGAGAATCGTCACGAGTGAGACTTTCTTCCATGCCAGATAGTTCCGGCGCCACACCGCAACCCAGTTCCACGCATTGGACGGCAGCGCCGCCGCAAAATCTTCAATCATCGTTCACTCCTCTATCTCGCGCCCGGTCAGCCGCAAGAAAACATCCTCGAGATTGGCTGGACGCAAAAGAAGGCGCAGACCTGCTCGCCCCTGCAGTTGCGTGCGCACCTGCTCAGGGTCGGGCGCGTAGCAATAAAGGGTTTCGCCGCTCACCTCGATGCGCTGGGAATGTGGCTTGACCAGCGAAAGCAACTCGTGCGGATCGCCGCCGTAAATCTCCATGACCTGGCATCCGATATGCTCGTCGATCAGCGCCTGCGGGCGGCCTTCGGCGATATTGCGACCCCTTTCGAGCACGCACAGCCGATCGCATAATCGCTCAGCCTCTTCCATGAAATGCGTCGTCAGGATAATCGTCTTGCCGCGTGCCAACAGGGCGCGCAGCCGCTCCCAGATCAGGTGGCGCGCGTGCGGATCGAGGCCGGTGGTCGGCTCGTCCATCACAATGAGCTGGGGGTCGTTGATCAACGCCCGCGCCATCGTCAGGCATCGCTTCATGCCGCCGGACAGTTCCGAGACGCGCGCATCCGCCTTGCGCTCGAGGCGAGCGAACTCGAGAAGCGACGGGATGACCGCTTCGCTCTCGCGTGTGCTCATGCCGAAGTAGCGTCCGAACACCAGCAAGTTCTCGCGTACGGTGAATTCCTGGTCAAGATTGTCGAATTGCGGGACCACGCCAATGCCCCTGCGTGCCAGCCGAGCGCGCGCCGGCACTGGCACGCCGAGCACCGTGATCGCGCCCGCGTCAGGGCCTGTCATGCCGAGGAGCATACGCGCAATCGTGCTTTTGCCCGCCCCGTTTGGTCCGAGGAGGCCGAAACACTCTCCCGACGCAACGGAGAACGACAGTTCGTCGACAACGACCTTGTTCCCATACGACTTGGTTACGCCGGCAAAATCGACTGCCACGGTCGACAGAGAGTCAGGCACGGAGCTTTTCGCGCTTGTCTGCCCGTGAAACTCCCGTTCGATCGGACCAGTCTCGATCCGCCGCAAATCCTCTGGGTCCAACTTCCGACTCAACATTTGATCTTCCTGGTCCTGGCTCAAAACTCTTCCACCTGCGATCACGTGACTATTGCTGTTCGCTGTAAGCTGCGTCAGATGCCACCAAGGCGGGCTTTGGAAGGGCGCCGCCGATGTCTGTCACAGTGGCGGCCGAGCTTCGCGACAACCAATCGCTATTGCTCAATGTACACAGCGCGTATGCTTTCAATGGGAGCAAGAGAAAGATGTTGATGAGTGTGTGGAGCGAGAATCCGAGAAATCGAAGTTGGCGCGCACGAAACGCTGCCACGCTGCAGCGAACTATAGTCATGACCGCGATCGTCAGGCATGCCGTCCAGGGCACAGTACCTGTCGTTATGAATTGCGCGAGCCCAGCCAGGAGCGACAAAGAGAGCAATAATGGGCCAAGATTCTGCCCAATCACGTCCAATGTGAGATAAATATTAAGGCCGCGCAGCAGTTGGAGCGCCAGCAACGTATCCCGGAACGTGCTCCGGGCCCAGCGAAGCTGTTGGCGCAGATAGGGACCCATGCTGCTGGGAACGACTGTTGCCGCGACGGCCTCCGGGACATACTCTGTTCGAAAGCCTGCTTTCAGCATCAGGATCGTAAGGTGGCGGTCCTCACCGAAGTCGCTCGGCTTCCCTCGAAAGCGCTGCGTCTCGTATTGATCCAGGAGCGAAACAAGCGCGGATCGCCGGTACATGGCACACGGACCGCAGCAACACATGACGGCACCGAACCGAGCCTGCGCTGCCCGCTCTTCGTTGCAGGCGAGCCAGTATTCCATGTCAATCAACCGCGTCAGCCAAGTTTCACTGCGATTGCTAGCCGCCAACTGGCCCATGGCGGCGCCAATCGCTTGATCTTGCATCTTTAGCGCAAGCCTCGTGACGACGTCCGGCGCGAGTATCGTGTCCGAATCTACATTGAGCACCAAATCTCCGCACGAGCGGCGAACCGCCGCAATCTGTGCCTTGCGCTTTCCGACATTCTTTGGGAGCGCAATGAAGTTGAACCTCGGGTCGCGCGCGTATTCCTCGTGTATACCTACGAGGGCATCGTGGTTTCCAGAACCGTCATCAACAACATAGACCTGCAGTTTTCCGGCGTAGTCCTGACTTGCAATGGAAGCCAGGCAGTCCGAGAGGGTGCGAGGAGCCTCGTTGTAGCACGGGATAATGACATCCACGCTCGGCCAAGGCTCACAGCCGGCGGGTTCGCCCGAGGTCGGCGGTACGTTTGTAGGCAGGGTATAAAACACCTGCGCGGTCTTATAGACGGTCGACAGCAGCGCATAAGAGCAGACTGCAACAATACTGGCTGGGGCAAAGAGGTTCATGAGATCTCAGATTTTTCTGTGAATTTGAGGAAGCGAGCGGATAACAAATCCGAGGTCATAGCTCTGGACCGTTCCGATCGATCAAAGTGCCGGCCGGCCACTCGCTCATCGAGCGTCCAATTGGGAGCACCATGAGGAGTACGTCGTCGTCGACTCGCGTCGTGGAAGGCAGATCGGGGTACACGTCCGGGAGGGTTGAACGCACGCGAACGCCCGTCAGAATGTTCGCCAAGCCTTTGCGGCAGAACCTCCCAACATGGTTCCGGAGCGCTTGCCGAACCGTGCCGAAAGCGAATGGAACGCTAAGCTGCTGCAGCACTGGGTACATGACGCTAATCGAGTGGGCGATTCCCAGCCCCTCAAGATCCGGGCGCACCCCGTATAGACCGAGTTCAGCGACCAGCAGATCGACGTCGCCAACTTTGATGTATCGGCGCAGCAGGCCCAAGTGAGCGGCTACCCCGTGCACATCATAGCCGATTGCGCGGACCTCCGGCCTTGCACCGGCCCAACTTCGACCGCCTTCGAATTGCATTCCATTGAAGGCTCCGGTCGGCTCATAGGTCTTCCGGAAGAACTCAGAGAGTTCGAGGTGATCGGAAAGCTGCAACTCATTTTCCCAGCACAACCTCCACTGCACGTCATTGCGCATGCGAAGACTTCCTCTTTTTGGGTTCTTTTGTGCACCTCACGCGGTAGAGCAGCGGCGGTGCATGTCATGTGGGGGTCTATGAACGACCCGCCCAGATTGGTAAAATTGATTGTTTAGATCGAGAGCATCCACGCTATGGATGCTAAAACCATGCGTTTCAAAGGCCTTGATCTGAACCTTCTGGTCGTGCTCGATTGGCCCCGATAGCGGCGACGCACCGATGGCAGCTGTTGGTGACACAACCTGCCTCAAGAGCGGCCGCCAGCGGCGTGGCTGCGCCTCGTGCCGAAGCAGCGATCAAGTGGAGGATGGGCCCGATAGGCGTCAGCAAACGCGGCGAGCGTTGACGCACGATCGCGCAGCTCTGGATCGCCGGCGGCAAACAGGTTCCGCGAAGCTCTGGCTCGACAAGTTGCGGCAAGACGGCATGCCAATGGTGCGATGGTCGCACTCGCCAACAGGAATCGTCTGGTCAATGCTCTCGAGTGTTGCCTGTCAACCGGACTGTCGGTGAAAGCACCTGGAGAGCGGGAAGGAGGGCGCACCCGGATGGCGCTACTTCGAACGAATTGTTTGAGGTTTTGGCCGACTGGAACACCCAGCTTGAGCACCTGAGGCCTGAAATGCGCGAAGGAGCTGGCCCCTAAGTTTTCATTCCGTGCGAGGGATCAAAGATCGCCGCACACAGAAGAGGCAGCCTAAGGAGCGTCAGCACTTGCGCCGGCCGAAGGGCCGGGACGCGGGACTGGCTGCAACGACGAGATCGGTTAAAAGGGCAGCCGGTAGGAGTGTCAGCATAGCGCCGCCGAAGGCGGGACACGGGACCGACGGCCCCCGACGAGGAGTGCCGCTTTCCCGGCTAGGGATCGTCACCCACCTGGGCCGAAACACCTTTGAGGTTCGGTGGCGGCAGTCATAGAGCCCGTCCCGCATAGGGGGCCATGCAAAATAAGGACTTCGCTCCATCTGGGTATTTATCGATCATTTATTGGGTAAAGCCGTTTCTTGATTTTTTGGGTATTTTCAAAGGGGCTTGGCGGGCCTTGGCACGCTCGCGCCAGAGCGCCTATCGGCTTTGCGCCGTGTTGCGATCATCGAGAGCATTGGCTCTTCTACTGAAACAGGTTCAGCAACATGTCACCGAACTGACATGCGCCGTCATGAACACAGTCACGCATATGGGCTGGCAATTTCCAGGTTCGCCAGGCCCCGGGAATCCCATCTTTGAAAAGTAGCCAAAGCCTTGTGGTGTGCGCAGACCTCGATGAGAGGGAGGGAGAGATCCGCTTATGCGTGTACCGGTGGCAAGACGCCGGCGGCATCTAATCCGCGCAGGCTTGGTCAGGGCTCCAAGGGGCTCGAAGGCCCTTTGGTTCGTCTTCATGTGCGAAATCATGATGCGGGGCCAAGGCGGCATACGCCTTGGCTGCGATCCAACGGCAATCACGTTGGTCTGGGCGGGGTCTTGGGAGGGGCAGGAATGCCCCGCCTCCAAGCGCGATGAAACGGCGGACGTTTCGATGGTGTGATGAGGCTCGATGCCGACAGAACCGCAAGGCCGGAAGGGTGCACGGGAAACGCGACAGCGGATTTCCCTGCCAAGGTTGCGATACTACACCGCACATCCTTGCAATGCGCCTTACGCAAAATGGCAGAGGTGGGGGAACGGTCACCCCGTCGCTTCCGACCCTGATATGTGGAGCGGAAAGGCTTCGGCCGACGTCTGGGGGCCGTTGAGGTGGAAGTCCGCGAAACCCCCTCGAGGCTCGCGGCCCTGAACATCGAGCCCCATGAAGACGCCGGATATACCTAAGCAGAAGTGACCATCGCCCGGACCCGGCTAACTTGTCGCAATCGGGCGCTCTTATACGTCCACATATAGGATCAGCTTGACACCACAGAACCGCACAGTGTCTCCAAATCAACTTCGACAATTAGTTTCATCAGAAAGCGGAAATCGGCTTTCGGAAGCGGGCCAGCAGGCAGTCTTCATTGATCGACGCGCCCCGGCACTCGATGCACTCGATCTCGGTCAACGATTCGTTCAGCATGGCGATAGTGGTCTCTGCACCAGCAGCGTGCCCCCAGCGTTGGCAATTGGCGTCACGTGCCGACCCGAAAACCAGGTGCCCGCCTGGCGCAAGCAGGCCTACCAGGTTGCGGACTGCTGCGCGGATCTGAACGAGGTCTCCTACGTAGTAAAGGACTTCCGCCACGACGATCAGGTCGAACAGCTCATCACTCGAAAATTGTTGAACATCGGAGATTATCCACCTGATGTGCGGCGGCTCCTTCATGCGTAAACGTGCTCGCGTAATCGCTGGCTCCACGACATCGATCACAGTGAGCCGCTGGCAAATGGGGGCTAGCCGTTCCGTAAAAGCGCCAGCAGCGCACCCGACTTCGAGCCCATTTGCGACAGGACCTTGCGCAAGTGACAACCGGAGAATTTGCGTGTGGCGCTCCCGCTCGAACGGGTTGCCATCGAGCCGCCATGGATCGTCTGCGGCCATTTCTCGATTCAGCAGT
Source organism: Mesorhizobium sp. WSM4810 (assembly GCF_055811235.1). Taxonomy (NCBI): domain Bacteria; kingdom Pseudomonadati; phylum Pseudomonadota; class Alphaproteobacteria; order Hyphomicrobiales; family Phyllobacteriaceae; genus Mesorhizobium; species Mesorhizobium sp. WSM4810. Next base: position 69,779 of record NZ_JBVVQV010000028.1, read on the forward strand.
TCATGATCGATTTTATGGGTCAAATTCCCACCTCGCTAAGGCAGCAATCACCGGCGCTGCAAATGCCGTCAGATGTCGCTAGCGTCGGGGACCCGGGCACACCAATCTGAGAAGCGGGGCCGCTTCCTGCACCGGGCAGACCTGCGGGCCGAGGCACTTGATTTCGGTCACGCTCCTAATAGGGTCCGCAGGATTGGCAAAATTGATTGTTTGGATGATAACCATCCACGCCGTAAACACATCGAAGGCGGAATTGGGCGTGGCTGGGACCACGTCTGGGTGGCGCCGGCCGACAAATTTCTCACATCGAACCAAACTCGCCAGCCTGTTACGACGCCAGCACGCTGACGATGATGCTATGATGACTGCGGTTCACCGCCTCAGCATGGCCGCAATGCCATGACGGACAAAGGGAAGATGCTGGCCGAAGCGCAGCCCCACATGTCTTGCAAGCCGTGCCGCCGGGTGCTCGCTTGAGTAGAGTCCGACGAGAATATTCGTAGCATGGTAGAGCGGCGCCGCCGACAGGCGCAGTCGGCTTTCATATCTGTGGAGCATGTCGGGATCGGCAATGTCGCGACGGTCGCGCCATGCTGCCAGGATACCACGGGCGAGTTGCCTCTGGCCGCCGAGGCCGATGTTGAAGCCATGCGCGGTCACCGGGTGCATGCCAATGGCAGCGTCGCCTATCAATGCGGCGCTCGGCGCCCGGAACATGTGGGCCCAGGTGGTGACCAACGGATAGATATGGCGGCTGCTTGCCAAGCTCATGTTGCCGAGGCGCCCTCGACAGCGCTTCGTCAACTCCATCAGGAACAACTCGTCGTCGAGGGCAAGCAGTCCGTCGGCCTCGTTTGAGGGCAAAGTCAAAAGCAGCGACGACATGCCTCGCGCGAGGGGCAACATCGCTATCGTCTGATGGTGGTCGAACCATTCGATCGCGATCTGGTGGTGGGGGCGCTCGTGCCACACCCGGCAAATCAGCATTGAGCTGCCAAGCCGATTGATATCGGCGCCGATGCCGAGCAGATCGCGGGTGGCGGACAAACGCGAATCGGCGGCAACGAGAAGCCGAGCGGTCAGCTGCCTGCCATTGGAGAGCGTTACGACTGCTCCCTGATGGCTGTTTGTTGCACGCGCGACCGAGTGGCCGCACAGCAGCCGGGCATGGCCCTGCAAGCGGATGATCTTGAAAAGGGCATCGCGGATCCGGCAATTCGGAACCAGAACGCCCAGTGGTTCCGTGGATCCGTCGGGGGAATCGAAACACAGCGCAAAAGGACTCGATCCGTTGAGGACGCGTGCGCCTTGAAGCGGTGACTTGTCCGAAGCGGGGATAACATCCCAGGCGCCGAGCTCGCGAAGGATTCCAGTCGAGGCGTGGGTGAGCGCGATCTCGCGACCGTCGAAAGCCGCACTTGCCAGTGTTTGCAGGGACTGCCCTTCGACAACCGCCAGTTTGAGCTCGCTGTGGGCAAGCGATGCGGCGAAGGAAAGTCCGACCGGCCCGGCGCCAACGACAATGATGTCGAAGCTGTCGTCAAAGCCGGCCATCAGCGTGCCGCCAGCGCGTTGGCTATCTTCGTGAGACGTTGCTGGAGTCGAGCCGCATGTCGCGCATCGATTGCGCTGCGATCCAGTGCCCGCCGCATCGCCTCAAGCGGGTTTCTCACGTCGGTTCCTGGCCGGTGAATCGTCATTTGCCCGCCGTATGGTCTGGATTGTCAAGACGTTGGGAGCGACGATCAGGCTGTCGGTCAGCACATGCGTTTTCCCTTGAAGGACTGTCGATCAAACCACGCCGACGAGGACATGGCCTTGATCTGGGTCAGTCGAGGCGGGACCGGCGTCAGATGACCTCGATCCAATCCAGTCGTGTGCCAGCTGACCCCATGACGACGCAATGGCACCAGCTAAGGGGAACCAGGCGCGTCTGGTCTGGGAAGGGTGTTTCAGGACTTTTGCGATATCAGCGAATGACCGGCTCGCCATGGAAGCGCCGGCGCGAGGGCAGCGACACGCCGAAGCCGACTTCCATCATCAGCCGTGGCGTGCGCGAAGGCACGGTGTATATGGAGCCAAACGGATCTTCGACGAAGCCAAGCCGGCTTCGCCGGTCAGCGTGATCGGGCTGTCATCGCCTCGTTTTCGCATCAGCCAGTATTCCAGCGGCAGGCAAGCGGGGCGGCGGCACTCGAAAGAGCCGCCGCCCGGCTTGGCACCTATTCGCGGACGAACAGCGGCTGGACCCCGGCCCATTGATCGACCGTGCGCCCAGTCGATGCTCAGATTGGTTGCCGACCGCTTCGACCACGGCGCTGCCGGCCTCGAGCGTCTCGGCCATGACAAGACGTCGTCGTCGCAAAGTGCGAGCAAACGGGCGAAGACGGTGGCGAGGGCAAAGGCGTCGCCATTGCCGCCGGCTATCGCTGTGAGCGCTCGGTGACGGCGCCCCACAGGATCAGGATATTGATGCCGGAATAGCGGCGCTGGGTGGCTGCATTCCTGGGCAGGCCAAGGGCTGCCTGGTGCCGCGCTCCAGTTCGGCAACGATACGGTCTGTGATCTCCTGATAGAGGCTGGCGCCTGAGCGCCCGCCCTTGCCCGCGCCAGCCTCGCGGCTGCCGGAATGCTTGTTGTTTGCACGCATTGTCTGGTCCTCCGTTCGCCAATTGCGCCCTCCCCCGGAAGCGGGGTGGGCGGCGAAAACGACCGGAAAGGCCCGCCGTCGGAGGCGGACCGCATCCGAAGGACCGGAACGAAGAGGAGGACCCGAAGCGAAGCGAAGGGTTGCGGGATGCCGCGGCTGGCCTAGAAGGGAGTGCCGCCCACCCCGCTTCCGGGGAAGGCCACCACAAAATCGACGCCGGCCGGCTGGCCGGCGACCGTCAGCAGCCGACAGGCTGCCCGCGCCAGGGGGCGAATCCGGATGGCCGAGACCGCCTGAGCCTGCCGAAGAAGAAGCGGGCTCGGTTCACGAGCACCCGGCACGCGTCGTCAGGCGCGCGGGCGCCGTCAAAGCTTAGGCCAAATTGCCGCTTCCCGCGGATGCGTGGATGCCATGCCTTGCGCTGCGGTTATTAGATCGCAGGGCTCAACGCTCGGTGCCCCCGCCAGGCGTGCGGGCGAGAAAGGCGCTGAACAGGAATTCTCGTTCCAGGAACGGTCGTTCCTGTTCCATAACGCGGTCGGCAGGTCGACAGGGGCCCGTCGCTCGAGGTCCTATGCGAAGTGCGGTTACACATCCTGACGCAGCCAACCGCCGTTTTGAAGAGAAAGCCGGGATGCCTGCGTGCCAGCCGCTGATGCGCCATCTGAAACTCCCCGACCTGTTCGGCGCTGTCGACCGCATGCCGACGCTTGGCACGTTGTTGGGTGAGCGAAAGTTCGAGGGTCTTTAATCCATCCACCGGCGAAGTGTTGGCAGAGCTACCCGACATGGCCGCTGAGACGCGCACGGCGATCGACAAGGCTTATACGGCGCAGGCTGGATGGGCGGCGTTGACCGCCCGGGATCGCCGGGACTCGCTCTGGCGCTGGCATCAATTGATCATCGACCACGCCGACGACCTCGCTGCCATCCTCACAGCTGAGATGGGCAAGCCGCTTGCCGAAGCCAAGTCGGAAGTCTCGCATGCGGCGGCATATCTGCAATGGTATGCCGAAGAGGCCAACCGCATCTATGGCGAGACGATCTTCCCGCCCTCGACTGACCGGGGCATGCTGGTGGTCAAGCAGCCAATCGGCGTTGTTGGCACGATCACGCCATGGAATTTCCCGGCTTCAATGGTGGTGCGCAAGATCTCACCGGCTCTGGCGGCGGGCTGCACTGTGATATTGAAACCTGCCGCACAGACGCCGCTTGTTGCAGGCGCAATGTGCGCGGCCGGCTTTCCCGAAGGCGTCGTCAACCTGATCTTTGCTTGCAAAGGCGATGCCGTCGGCCGCACACTGATCAACCGATGAACTTGATCCACAGGCGCTTGAACCATGCGACGATGGCCTTGAGCCCTTCGGCTGGGCGCCGCGCTTGAGAAGGCGGTCATAGGCACGGCCGGCTTCGATCTGCTCGCGAGACATCTTGCCGGCCCAATGGATCGATGATGACTGCCTGCAGGTACTGCGCTGGATGTATGACCGGCGCGACCTTTCCGAAGTGCGGCCCGACCTCGCCCAATGGCTGGCCAAGTGGGAGACGCGCTGCTGCAAGCTGTGCCAGTGGGTGGAGGACAACATCGAGGAGACGCTCACCTTCAACCGGCTGCCACGCCAGCATCACAAGCGCCTGAAGAGCACCAAGATCCTGGAGCGGCTCAATCAGGAGATCAAGCGGCGCATCCATGTGGTGCGCATCTTTCCCAGCGATGAGAGCTGTCTGCGGCTCGTCCGCGCGCTCGCCGTCGAAACACACGAAAACTGGCTGGAGGCCATGCGAATCTCAACATAGAGCACCTGGCCGAGGACAAGAAGGAGATGCTGCGCAAGCTGGAGCACCCCAAGGCCGCCTGACGGCGGCGGGCGGGCTGGGCGCATGCGTTACTTGAAGACGCCGCGCCTGACCCGCCAACACCGGCGACCGTGATCGCAAATTTGCAGAAGACTCTGGACAGAACTCCCAAACTGCATCAAAAATAGTCAGAGCTAGATTATGGAAGCCGATTGAGATGGAGGAGGAGGGGTTACAAGCCTTTGTGCAGTTCTCCCAAATTTTTCGATATCGAAGGGCTTACCTGCGTCCCGTTTAGCCATCGATTCCGATCGTTTTAGCTTCATCTCACGACGGGAATAGGCGCAGAGAGGTCTGGCCCTGGTGCAGAAATTACTGCCGGTACCACCGAAGTGAAGGGGTCGAACTACTTTGTCTAGCGCCAAATTGCTGACGGAACGTCCGGCGCCCATTGTTGCTGCATGCCTCGATTCTTGGGGCGGTCTGGATGACGCCATCCACCATCTCACTCCAAAGGGCAGTGGAATCTGGAACGATGTCGCTTTTGTCCGCAAGACATCCTTCACGCCGGATTGGCATATAATCTTTAACTCTCCTTCTGTTTTTGGACTTCCTGTTGATATCGAGGCGAGCCCGAACAGGACAATTTTTGCGATCGGCGAACCGCCGACGAAAGCTCATCGCGCCCTCCATCTAGGGCAGGGGGAAAATACCATCGTTTTGACGTCTGACGCAGAGTTGGTAGCCCAGCAGAATGCAGGGCGTCGGTTCGTCTTGTCTCCACCTATCACTCGGTCTTGGTCTGTAAGAAAGTCATATGACCAACTTCTGGTCAGCGAAGTCGTTGACAAGCCGCGTCGGCTCTCATGGATTACCAGCAACATCGCCCTGCTTAAAGGACATCGATATCGGCTGGCGTTTTTGGAGCGGCTGAGAGAGGAGATCGAGTTCGACCTGTTCGGCCGAGGTTTTCACCTGATTGGAGATAAATGGGACGCACTTGCACCTTACCGCTACAGTATAGCTTTCGAGAATACTAGAGCTGATTACTATTTTACAGAGAAGCTTATGGACTGCTTCGTTGCTGAAACAATGCCGATCTATTACGGCAGCCCGGCAATCACGAGGTTCTTTCCGCCGGATTCAATGGTTCTGATTGATCCAGAGGACAAGAACGTAATTCAAAAGATCCGAGAAATAATCAACTCGGACCTCTGGAAGGAACGTCGCGATGCAATACGAGAGGCGAAGCGGTTGGTACTTGAGAAGTACAATATATTTGCTTATCTCGCGGGCTTCATCGAAAGCGTTCAGGACAAGCCTTTGCCGCCTAAAGTTATGCACATCGGTACGCCCGAGGTCGATTTTGGGGTAGACGAATGAACTGCAAGGTTTCGCTTCGCGCGCCCGGCGGTTGGTGGTCTGGCAGGGGTCCGTACGGAACACTCGGCGGAGAATGCCTCGAGCATCTTCGATTAAAACAGGGTCGGTTTGGGAATGACGCGAAGATCCTGTCTGATTCACTGTCCCGGTGATTTACGAGGATGTGATGATGATGAGGAGCCCAAGGGCGGACCTTGTGGGCGCGTGATTGCGGCCATTGAAGTCGGGATTCGACGCGGGAGGCGACGCGTCGCATCCGGATCGGTATTTCGATGGCCGGGAGTTGGTATCGCCGCTATCGCGAGACCGGCCAGATGGAAGCGCGCAAGCAGGGCCAGCCGTCGCGTTCGAAGCTCGATGCGCATGAGGCCTTTATTCTTGGCCTCATCGAGGACGCGCCGGACATCACGCTTGCTGAGATCGGGGAGCGCCTTGCCGCCGAGCGTGGCGTGCGGGCAGCGTCGTCCACGGTCCGGCTGTACCTCGACCGGCGCGGCATCACGTTTCAAAACAAGACGGCGCACGCCGCCGAACAGCAGCGCCCCAATGTCCTGCGCCGCCGCAGAACCTGGTTCGATGGCCAGCTCGATCTCGACCCCGAGAGGCTGATTTCCGTCCATGAGACCGCAGCATCCACAAAGATGGCGCGGTTGCGTGGCCGCAGCCTGCGCGGCGAACGATGCCGGGCGGCCGTTCCTCACGGCCATTGGAAGACTACCACCTTCACGGCCGGCCTGCGGCTGGGCGGCATGGCGGCGCCAATGCTGCTCGATGGCCCTATCAATGGTTGTGCCTTCCTCGCCTACGCCCAGCAGGTCCGCGCACCCGAGCTTCGCCCCGGCGACATCGCGGTCATGGACAACCTGCCCGCCCACAAGATCAGCGGCGCGCGCGAGGTGATCGAGAAGGTTGGCGCGGCTCCTGTTCCTGCCGCCATACTCGCCCGACTTCAACCCGATCGAGATGGCTTTCTCGAAGCTCAAGGCTCTCCTGAGAAAGGCTGCAACCCGAACCATCGACGAACGTCGGTCGTGGCCAACTGCCTCGCAGCTTTCACGGCCGAGGAATGCAGGCACTATTTCGAGGCAGACGGCTATGACCCCGGAATAAGTCGAGTCTGCTCTAGCTGCGCAAGCGGGCCGAGACGGGCGCACGACAATCGTATGCCACCGGGCTGCTGCTGATCAGGCGAACTGGGGAAGGCCCGGAACGGAATTGAGGACCTCGTCCACGAGTTCGACGCCGGCATGTTCCTTGGCGAAGGCGATCGTCTCGTTAGCAAGGCCGGCGATATTTCCCAGGCTGAGACCCTCGTTCATCAATTGCTGGCCGAAACCCACCACGCCGCCTCCGGCGAGGACGCTGCCGCTCTCTGCGTCCTCACCATCATGCTTCGCCACTAATTCCGAAGCTCCGGGAATGGCCTCGATCATGCGCGCAGCGGGACCGTCGGCTGCCTCGCGTTGCAGGAAACCCAGCATCATGCCAACGGCCTTGTCTGCGAGAGCCAGGTCGACGCCGACATTGGTGGCGATGCGTGATACGAATTCTTCCAAGGCAGGGCACCTTTCGTTTTATTGAGGTCAGAATGATTAGCTATGTTTGTCCCGCTCAAATGGTTGAGCGCAGCGCCAGTCTACGCCTCCGCAGTCTTACGCAAAAACCTCTCAGGTATTGGTCCACCCTCTTGGCTACTTCCATGGACTTCACGTCTACAAGGCGCTGAAACGGCACCGCAGCAATGATGGTGGTTACAAGTACAATGACGACAGTGCTACTAGCCGCAATGGCATGCCCCCATTGGATAGTCCAGAGATAGACAAAGCACCCGAGGGAACAAAGGACAGGGAAATGAAGAAGGTAGACCGAGAACGACAATCGACCTAGGAGTGGGAAAAAGTATGACGAGAAGGCTCGCTGAAGCGAGGGAAGCGCGAGAACGCTAGCGACAAGGAAGGCTGCACCGACGCAGTGCATTGCGTCCTTCAGGGGATTAAAGTCGATTGGGGAGAGTTTGATGATCGGCTCATACAAGATGGCGTTTGAGAAGCCGCCAAGATAGATGGCAGCAAGAAAGATTACGATCTTAGCTTCGTGAGGCCATTTCGCTGGAGAAACGCGAGTCAGGAGGACGCCGACCCCGAACGACAAGGCGAAGGGCAGGTAAGCTATATGGACCGCAAAAGAGAGAGCCGCGGCAAAAACTGTGACGAGGGCGAAGGTGAACCACCTCGCAGCGAAGGCGAACATGAAGGCTAAGTATGAACCCACGAGCTCAATGGACATCGTCCAGAGTGGTGAATTGAGTTTGTTCTTACCGAGAAATAAGGACTCATATAGGGCCTCCTGGGCGATGGTCGCGGCCGTAATTGAGCTAGGGTAATACCAGGTCAGCCAGACCGAGCCCGTGAGTGGGGCAACTTCAAGATTTCTCATCAGCCCCATGGCAAAAATGGTACCGGCAAAAACGATTGAAGCTGCGATTGGAATGCCGAGGCGGGGTATCCGTCGGATTGCTCTGGATACAAGCACCGACGCATTTCCAGTGTCAGCAAAAGACTTGGTAAGGACGAAGCCGCTTAGAACGAAGAATACACAAACCGCAAAGCTTCCGTTGATAAGCATGCTGAATGGGGGGAGAGTTAGAAGCTGAGCAGGCCATCCGATTTCTGGCCACGCTGCTTGCGCCAACGGGTACATGGTTTTGAATATCCCTGGCTCGACAGCGAAGAGGGCGTGAGACAAGAGGACGCCAACTGCAGCCAGCCCCCTCAACCCCTCTAAAGCAATAAAACGCCCAGATCCGGCCTGCCCCGCCGCCATTCCGTTCATGGATACTCTGCCCCTTATGATGCGCCGGTTTCGCCTTGGTCTTCCTACAAAGTCCACGCTCGTGAACGTGAGCTGGAAAGCACGGGACATTGGCTTTCCTGTACGGCGCTATGCAGCATCATGACGGATGGGTAAACTTGATTGTTTGGATATAATGCATCCATGGGATGGATATGCGGGCCATGCCCACCGGCGACAGCCGGTCCTGGATCTGACACTCGGCCTGATCGTCCGAGAGACAGTAGAGCGCCTGCAGCACCATGATCTTCAACATCATCACCGTATCAAAGGGCGGCCGTCCGCCCTTGGCGCCATCCGCTCGATGAGCATCGTATCTTCGTCGAGTGGGCCAAGCCCCGGGCCGGCGCAAAGGTGAAACGCGCGCAAAGGCGCTCCTTCGATCGCCGACGGCGACATGCGGCTCCGAATCTGATCGACCGGTTGCTGGCAATGACGGCTCCGCTGGTCTCTCGTTCCACCCAGCAGGACCGCAACCGTCTGTTCCTGGTGAAGAGCGAGAAGAAGGACGCGGTGACGCTTATTGCCGAGGCGACCTTATCGCACGCCCTGAAGCCGTTCATCAAACGCTCCAATGCCCGGATCGCCGTCTGGACAAGGCCGCACCCGAGCGGGCCCGGCAGCTCGCCCAGCAGCGATGGCTTCCAGGTTCTGCAGATCGAAGTGCGGCGCCTGGGCACCGAGAACGCCGCTCTGCTGAAGCGTATCCTCGAAGCCGAAACGGAGGTCGATCGCCAGAGGCGTCACAATGCCCGCCTCGTCGCAGAACGCGAGGAAGTCCAAAGCCAAAACGCTGATGCAAAAGGCCCCGACGGCCCTAACCTGCGAAAATGGCCAACTATCGACCATTCGGCTGTAGCATTTATATGGTTCCGCTTCCGTTCCGTCACATTGTGCGGCAGGTTGCTTTGAGCCAGCCTATAGCAAACTCTGAGTCTAGATTATCCGACAGAGCCGAGGGCCGACTTCCTCGAACCCGTTCCGCAGATAGAAATCGAGCGTGCGCTTCCATTTTGGTTGCCCGGGCGCTCCAACCTCAAGTCGCTTCCAACCACGAGCACGGCTTTCCTGCGAGGCGACCTCAAGCAGATGAGGGGCAATCCCTTTGGAGCGCATGTCGGGTCGAACATACAGCTCCGAAATGTAGCCGAACTTGCCTCCTGCATAGATCGCCGTGCATTCATTCAGCACCATGATGCCGACCGGCTCGTCATCTGCACTTGCGATCACAGCGACCACGCCGGCGTCGGCAAGCACTGTCTCCGCGCTTTGTCTCACGACGTCGGGCGTGGGCGCTTTCCCGCCAGAGAGTTCATCGAGTAGCGCGTGACTGAAACGGCCGACCGTCTCTGCGTCCGTTGCGTTGGCGCGGCGAGTAGATATGAAAGGAATATTTTCTCCTGGTAGTGATCAAAATCCCGATTCATGCTGCCATCCGCGCAGGTCCGACTCATTCTTTTAAGTAACTCGGACTAATGAACAGCATTTTTCGTAAAAGGTATGATAATGCCAATCAAACCAAGCCAAGCTCACCGCATAGGCGGTCACCTGCCACTGCCATCCCAGAGCATCAGGATGATCGCGCTGCGCGACAGCTTGGCGAGCTGCAGACGCGAGCGACTGGTTCAGGGCAAGCCGCTTCGCCATCAACGAGACCCGCTGCAGCAGGGTTGTAAATGCCCGCACCATGGCGCCGCAAATCCGCGCTTGTGGCGCCATGACGTTGAGGCGAGTGAGTTCGGCGCTAACAACGCCGACTGAATCCGATCGGAAGGGTGCCCGACCGCGCCGAAAAGGCGCGATCTTGGATGGCGACGCGATCGCCTGCGGATAAGCGCGAGTTGACCGTCGACGTCCGCCATTTCCGTTTGCACCGCCTTGGACAAGGACTGCCCCGGGGCATGATGCGGGCCTGGTTGGCGTCCGTGTCGAGGCCAGGTTCGTAGGCAGCGGCTCCCGTGAGGTTGAGCAGTTCTAACTCGTGGCTTGAGTTGACGGCGCTCACGCACAGCCGTTCCAGGTGCGCCCCGTTGTGCGGCCTTCCCATTGGCTTGGCCAAGCTTCTGGGTGATCCTCTGCATCGCCGGTGGCAGAGAGGTCCGGTTTGCAACGTTAGCACAGGCCAATATTGCGGCCCCCTCTGGGCATGTATGCGTCCCTGTTTGGCCTGACTGAGCCAGCTTGCACCCGGTCGGACATGCAGTCCAACCAGGATGCGCGCATCCACGTCAAGCCCCATGAAGGCGGAGAAAATCCTCGTATGTCGCTTGCAACCCGGCACCAAGGGACGTTTTGGCTTTCCAGCCAAGGTTACGCAAGCGCGTTACGTCCAGTAACTTGCGCGGAGTACCATCTGGCTTCGTCGTGTCGAATACCAAATCGCCCTTCCAGCAGACCGCCGCCTTGACGAGTTCCGCCACCTCGCGAATTGTGACGTCCTCGCCAACGCCAACATTAATCAGGGGCGCAGTGTCGGGGGCAGTTAAGGCGTCAAAATCTGAATCTGGCAGGCCAAGCAGGAACGCAATGGCATCGCCTACATCCGACGAATACATAAACTCTCGCCGAGGGTTTCCGGATCCCCAGACCTCCACCGAGGAATCGCCGTTCATTTTAGCTTGATGAAACCGGCGTATCAGAGCGGGCAGAACGTGGCAATTTTCGGGGTGATAATTATCGCCGGGACCATATAAGCTGGTCGGCATCAACGCGAGATAGCGCGCCTTGTACTGCCGGTTGAAAGACCAGCATGATTCGACACCTGCGATTTTTGCCAAAGCGTAAGGACGATTAGTCGCTTCAAGCGGACCGGTGAGAAGGTATTCCTCCCGTATCGGCTGCGGACAGTCGCGTGGATAGATACACGAGGAGCCAAGAAAAATCATCCGTTCGACGCCGGAAGCGTGAGCGGCATCAAAAACACTGACTTGAATCGCGAGGTTGTTATGAAGGAAATCGACAGGGGAGCTAGCGTTCGCCAGTATACCACCAACCTTTGCGGCGCACATTACGACGTAATCAGGCCGCCGCGACATGAAGAACCTGCGCGTCTCGCTCCGGTCAAATAGATCCAGTTGGTCGTGAGTACGTGTTATTATTTCATAGGAACCTAAAGCCTCGAGGGCTCTCATTGTGGCGGATCCAACAAGGCCGCGATGGCCTGCCACATAGACTTTCTTCATCTTTTTGTTTTCCATTGATAAGGCTCTGGACTTTCCTTAAGAAGACCACAATATCACTGACAACAAGCCAGCATGGCGCCACCATTATCAGCATAACTCTCGTGGACTGTGTGAATAATAACCCTGCTTCATCAGCACTGCGTCACGCTCTGCCATGCGCAAATCTTCCCGAACCATCTCCCTAACCAATTCGATGAAGGAGATTTTGGGCGCCCACCCAAGTTTTTCTTTGGCCTTGCGGGCATCGCCGAGAAGTGTCTCGACTTCTGCAGGACGAAAATAACGGGGATCTACTTTTACGATCAGAGCTCCCGTCTTTGCATCGTACCCCTCTTCGTCGACCCCTTCCCCAACCCAACGAACATCGATGCCGAGTTCAGCGGCCGCGACGGTGACGAATTCGCGCACCGAATGTTGCTCACCGCTAGCAATAACAAAGTCTTCAGGTTGCTCCTGCTGCAGCATCAACCACTGCATCTGGACGTAGTCTCGAGCGTGCCCCCAATCGCGACGCGCATTAAGGTTGCCCAGGAATAGAGTCCGCTGCATTCCAAGCTTAACCCGAGCCAGGGCACGCGTGATTTTGCGCGTTACAAATGTTTCACCGCGCGCGGGTGACTCATGATTAAATAAAATACCGTTACATGCATACAAATTGTAAGCTTCTCGATAATTTACGGTGATCCAGTGAGCATACAATTTGGCAACAGCGTAGGGTGATCGGGGGTAGAACGGTGTCGTCTCGGTCTGTGGCGTTTCCCGCACCAGCCCGTAGAGCTCAGACGTCGAGGCTTGGTAGTAGCGCGTATGCTCGACGAGCCCCAGGATCCGAATTGCCTCGAGGATACGCAGCGCACCCAAGGCATCGGAGTTCGCGGTGTATTCAGGTTCTTCAAAGGAGACTGCAACGTGGCTCTGAGCTGCCAAATTGTAAATTTCGTCCGGCTGAACCAGTTGAATGACGCGCGTAAGGCTGGACGAATCTGTCAAGTCCCCGTGGTGAAGTGTAAGATCAACGCCAGTTTCATGAGGGTCATGATAGAGATGGTCTATACGGCCCGTATTAAAAAGAGACGATCGTCTCTTTATCCCGTGCACAGAATAGCCCTTTTCTAAAAGCAATTCTGCGAGGTAAGAACCGTCTTGGCCCGTGACCCCGGTGATTAAAGCGACTTTTCTCTTTGACAAGCTTGAATCCTTTTGATTTTGACGCGCCCAAGAAAATACTCGCCTGCGGCGGGATTGCGTGGCGAAAAATGGGGCGCATTGGCAGGGCGAACGGGGCCTCTGCGCGAAGGCTAGGGAGAGTTCGAGCGGGCTGCCAACCCTTTCATGGAGCCGGGGAACGTTCGAAAGAGTTATCAATCAAGATCAAACGACGCGGGTCATTCAAATCGAATTCGACAATTCGTGGCACGAAGAGGCGGGCATAGCGTGTGAAGGCGCTAGTCGGAGGAAAGCGAATTACAGTGTCGCATCTACCGAGGAGATACATCTCAACGAGAGCGGAAAAACCCCCGTCGGTGCCCAGTGCTGCACTGTGTAAGGGGCCGGCCTGATCCGCTTGGAAGCGTTTTGGGACGGTGAAAAGTTCGGGAAATACGCCCGACAAGTGATCAACAACCTGGGCGCTGTCTGTACACAAGAACACCCTTACAGGCCTTGGATGCGGTTGCGCTTTGGCCATACGAATGGCAGTGCATACCTGCTCTAAGGCAACCTTTGGATCAGCCCAGTAAGGTGCGTGATCCATAATACCTTCGCCGTTGCCGTGGCGGACATGGACTCCAATTATGCTGTGCCCGTCAAAATGTTCCTGGTAGAGCGCTTCAATCCGATCCTCAATTTCGACCCTCGGTCTGATGCTCCGAAATATCGTTCGCTCGGCTTGCTCATCGCAGCGCCACATCAAGCAAGCATCACACACTACCGTGTTGGCTTCACAATCATCTTGGGCCTGGAAAAGATCGTTAAGCTCGTCACGTTCTTGGAAAATCTGTTCATCCGGACGGTACACGCAGTCGATGGATGGCTTGTTCCACCACGACGGGAAGAAGGGACCGGGGAATGAGACGTGGTTGATCTCGTCATCGCAAATGACCCGTACACCACCGATCTCTTCAATTGGCTTGAAGAAAGCCGGAAAGGCATTCGCAAACGGGTTGTCGAGGTAACAAGAGCCGCGCCAATCTATTGCTAAAGCCCGTCCCGTCCGATGTGCGTAGTCCCATGCCGACGCGAGAGACCACAGGCAATCACCGAAACCCGTGCGCCGTCGAGAAACAACGAACCGATCCATCCTTGAGCCATCAACAAGCATCTAAATTGCCTCTTTCCAGAACACCACAAGCCTCAGCTTTGCTGCTGTCTTTGAGGCAAGCGCCTGCGCAATTCGGGGAAGCTTGTCGTGCTGCGCCAATGCGATGTAGCTTGCGTCGATCGCGGAAGTGCCTGGCCGCGATGGACGCGCGCCTGGACGGGTCTTCGACGCAGACCAGAGAATGCTCTTCGGAGCCAACGCAAACATCAACCACTTCCCTAAGCCTTACATCCTTGAATTCTTTCTATGCAACGTGCCGTACCATCGGTAAAATCGTCTGTTTCGATGAAACGCATCCACGTCATGGATAGCTAGTGACATGGGTTCCAGGGCGTTGACCTGAACCCTCTCGTTGTGCGTCACAGCTAATCCCAGCGGAACCTTACGGCGGCAGCACGCAGCATGACCCACGTCAGCCGGCCATGAGCGCGGCCGCGACGACGACATCCGAACGGAGCCGTTGACATGACTTCACTTGCACCACTTCCTCAGATCATCATGGAGCCCATCGTGCGCCGTGACCTGCTGGAAGACCTGGGCAGAGCCGGCGATATCACGAGCGATGCAATTATCGCCGCCGATTGCAAAGCCAAGCTTTCGCTTAACGCGCGCCAAGCGGGCAAGGCTACGGCCGCGTTTGTCGAAGCGATATGCGGTCAGGCGCCAATCACCGCTTCGCGCTCGACGACGCGGTGCTCATCAAGGACAACCACATCGGCCATTGCCGCGACATCCCCACCGCAATCGAGCGGGCGCGTAGCGTCATAGGTCACATACAAGATCGAGGTAGAGGTGGACAGGCTGGACCAGTTGGAGATAGCCCTTACAGTGGGCGTCGACGCCTCGACAACATGTCGGTCGAGGAGCTTGCGCAGGCTGTGGCTATGTCGGGCGCCGCGCGATCACCGAGACCTTGGGCCGAGTAACGCGGGCGAGCGCCCCGGCAACTGCGGCGACCGGCGTGGACCTCATATCGATTGGCTGGCTTACCCACAGCGCGCCCATTCTCGACATCGGTCTCGCGCTTGGCGCCGGCGCCATCACCCGGCACTTCAAGATGTTCATAGCTCCGGACCGTTCCGAACGATCAGGGTGCCGGATGGCCACTCGCTCATCGAGCGTCCAATCGGCACAACCACTACGAGCACGTCCTCCACGCGCGTGGGCGGCAGGTCGAGATACACATCTGCGAGAGTGGACCGCACGCGAACGCCCGACACAATCGCCGCCAGGCCGTCTCTGCAGAACCTTTCCATATGGTTCCGCATCGCGTGCCGAACGGTGCCGAAAGCGAATGGAACCCCAAGCTGCTGCAATACTGGATATACAACGCGCATTGAATGACTGATCCCTTGTCCCTCAAGATCCGGACGCACCCCGTACAACCCCAGGTCGGCCACTAGGAGCTCGACCTCGTCAACCTTGATGAAGCGGCGTAGTATGCCGATATGAGCCGCTACGCCGTGCGCGTCGTAGCTGATTGCGCGGAGTTCCGGCCTCGCACCGGCCCAGCTACGGCCGCCTTCGAATGGCTCTGAGTTGAAGGCCCCAGTCGGTCCGTAGGTCTTTCGGAAAAACTCGGAGAGTTCGACATGATCGGCCTGTTGCAACTCATTTTCCCAGCACAACCTCCACCGCACGTCAGAGCACATGGAAAACCTCATCTTTGTTGCTATTTTGTTGGGGAAGCGCCTAGCAGGGGGACGCTTGTCGAATCGAGCCGGCTCGATGTAGCTGGCGCACCGAAGAAACTAGCCGCAATGAACATGCGACCCCGTTGTGTTCCGAGCACACCGGAAGGCGCACACCAGAACAATACTGCTCTGAACCAATGCAAAAATTCGATAACTAGCTATGGCTTACATCTTTGAAATATTACTATGCGACGTTCTGCGGCATTGGCAAAATCGTTTCTTTGGATTAATGCATCCACGCTATGGATAGGAAAAGACATGCGGTTCAAAGAACTTGATCTAAATCTCCGCCCACGGCGGCCTTGATCAGGAGGCTTCGACCCGGCCAGTTGCCCGACCGACCCGCTCGTCAGTTGCCAGACCAACCGACTGCTATGGGTGCGAACCTTCCCCCACTGTTGATAGCCGTCATCGGGCCGCACTGAACTTTTCACGCTAAATCATCGCCATGCCGCCATTGACGTGAATGGTCTGGCCGGTGACATAGGCGGCTTCGTTGGAAGCGAGGTAAGCGACGGCGGAGGCAACTTCGGCGCTGGTGCCCATGCGCCGTGTCGGAATCGCCGCCATGATCGCCTCTTTCTGCTTGTCGTTGAGCTTGTCGGTCATCGCCGATTCGATGAAGCCCGGCGCGACGCAGTTGACGGTGATGTTGCGCGTGGCGATCTCCTGCGCCAGCGACTTGGAAAAGCCGATCATGCCGGCCTTGGAGGCGCAGTAGTTGGTTTGGCCGGGATTGCCGGTGACGCCAACCACAGAGGTGATGTTGATGATGCGGCCATGCCGGCGCCGCATCATCGGATGGGTGAGTTCGCGGGTCAGCCGGAACACGGCGGTCAGATTGACCTCGAGCACCGAATCCCAGTCGGCGTCCGACATGCGCACAAACAGCCCGTCCTTGGTGATGCCGGCATTGTTGACGAGAATGTCGACGCCTTCGAGATCGGCCTCGACCTTCTGGCCGAGCGCCTTGACCTCTTCGCGATTGGAAAGGTTCGCCGGGAACAGCTTGACCCGGTCGCCGAGCTCGGCCGCCAGCGTTTCCAGCTTCTCGACGCGGGTGCCGTGCAGGCCGACGACAGCGCCCTGCGCATGCAGCACCCTGGCGATCGCCTCGCCGATGCCTCCCGATGCGCCTGTGACGAGCGTCTTGCGGCCGGTCAGATCGAACATTTATCGATTCCCTTTCTAAGGACCGGCTTCGCACGGGAGCGGTCACTGGCGGCCCTGCGCCTTCCAGACATTATCGGGTACAGCTTTGGACAGGCCCTCGAGCCGAACTCGAAGGGCCTCGCTAAACCTTCCGGGTAGCGGTACGTCCAAGTCGCTTCAACAGTTGAGAATTTTGAAAAAAACGGACCCCGGCTCGTCCAGCTTCCGCTGCCACTTGGCGCATTCCCCGAGGCGGTCCAAGGCGACGTCCTTTACAATCGTGATCCGGCCATACGAGAGATGGAGTTACTGGAGGCATCTCGAATGGCTTCTACACCTGCTTGAACGCCAGAACTGCGTTCATGCCGCCCATGGCGAAGGCGTTGCTCAGTGCCACGCGCACCTTGCGCTCGCGCGCCCCATTGGGCGTGACGTCGAGATCGCAATCGGGGTCCGGCTCGCGATAATTGGCGGTCGGCGGCACGACGCCCTCCTGGATCGCCATCACGGAGGCGATCATTTCAAGTGCGCTCGCTGCGCCGAGGCAATGCGCATGCATGGACTTGGTGGACGAGACAGACATCGAATAGGCATAGTCTCCGAAGACGCGCTTGATTGCCGCCGTCTCGGTCTGATCGTTGGCCTTGGTGCCGGTGCCATGGGCGTTAAGGTAGTCCACGTCCTCGGCATTCAGCCCGGCGTCGGCAAGGCAAGCGCGCATCGCGGCCTCCGGCCCCTCGATAGACGGCGCGACGATGTGGAAGGCATCGCCGGAAAGGCCGATCCCTGCGATCTCGGCAAGCATTGTGGCACCGCGCGCCGCGGCATGCTCATAGCTTTCCAGCACGGCCATGCCCGCACCCTCGCCTAGCACCACTCCCTTCCTGTCGGCGGAGAAGGGCCGGCAAGTATCCGGAGCGAGCGCGCGCATTGCTTCCCATGCCTTCATCTGAAGGCATACGAGCGGCGCTTCGGCGCCCCCGGCAAGCATCACGTCGGCCCGGCCGAGCCTGATCTGATCCGCCGCCGAAGCGATCGCATGGTTGGCTGATGCGCATGCGGAGGCGATGGCAAAGACCGGGCCGCGCAGGCCGAGGCTCATGCTGACCTGGCTGGCAGCGGCGCTCGGCAACCCCCTTGGTGCAGTGTAAATGCCAGCACGCTTCGCGCCGCCCAAAAGGAGGGCGCGGTAGGTGTCTTCAACCGTTCCCCAGCCCCAGCCGCAGACACCCACTGTCGCGCCGAAGCGATTCGGATTTCCCTGATCGCAGGAAAGTCCAGCGTGTTGCATGGCTTCGCGCGCTGCAAGCACAGCGAGCAAGCCGACGCGGTCCATGGAGACGAGCTGGTTGCGGCCGATGTCGTGCTCGGGCAGTTCCTTGATCTCGGTACCGACAATGCCCTTCATCTCATGAAGCTCGGAACTGACCATCGGGCGGATGGCGGAGCGGCCTTCGCGCATCTCTTTCCAGATGGAGGCGGCGTTGTTGCCTAGGCCGCAAAGTCCGCCCATCCCAGTAATGACGACTCGCCTGTCCAATCAGACCTCCTTCGCGAGCAAACCGCGGACGGCTTCCACCATGTCGCCGACATTCTTGAGATTCGACCAGGCGTCGGCCGCGTTCATGTCTATCTTGATGTCGTAGGCCTGCTCCACATCCCAGAGGAGATCCGCCAGACCCAGCGAATCGACTCCGAGCGAGGTCAGTTCCGTGGCAGTCGTTATTTCGCCGATGATGGACACACTCTTTCCCTGGCCGCTCTCCGATTCGAGGCGGTTCTTGATCGTGGCAATGATTTCCGTTGCGAGTTGATCAGCCATTCTGTTCCTTTCCATAGCAATGCCTTTTGACGTGGGTGCGGCGTCATACCTCTGCCAGTCACGTCGCGAAAATCGTCCTGACCAGGCTTGTGCCACTCACCAACAGCAATCGGATTAAAGAGACCTGATGAGTTCCGGTTTGGTCTGCGGCGTAGGCATCCAACTGCAACTCATTCGGATTAAAGAGACCTGATGAGTTCCGGTTGGTCTGCGGCGTAGGCATCCAACTGCAACTCATTTTCCAGGGGCAACTTCCATCGCACGTCTGAGCTCATGGAAATTTCACCTTTCGGGCTCTTTTTTCGCAGTCGTCACACGATAAGGGTAGCGGGCGATCAGGGCGTGTGAGGTGCTGTCAATGCGAGATTCCGGACGATTGATAAAATCGTTTGTTTCAATGAGAGCATCCACCCTGTGGATAGAGATACATTACAATGAACGGGCAAGCCTCTGGTTGCGGGAGATAATGCTACAGGAGACATCCCGCATAGCTCCACGCAAGAGCTCGGCACGTCTCGGGCGCTGGTAGATGCTCAGCGCCTCACACTCGCTCTCTACGGTGCGACGAAGCGCCCTGGCGGTCGCGGAAGGCACAAAGGTTACCGATTCGCAGGGTGGATTCATCCTGTGGGTCGAGCTTCCGAACACCATCGATTCGCTCGACACTTTCAGGGCTGCATCGCGGCGGCGGCATGGGTGGTATGGGTTTCTAAGGTCTGCGCCTCTCACCAATCTCAAAGGGCGGCAGCAATGCCGCCCCCTTTTTTGGAACGGAGCCGGTCGGAAAAGGTTTGGGGCTTGGTCATCGGTGGTTCCTTCGAATCAGGTTGTGTCAGCAACCCAACGCTACCGAAGAACATCGATGACTGCCGCTACGCCGCTCGCTCGCTTGTATGGGCTAATCTTTGTCAAGGTGATCTTTCAGTCGTTCCGTCTCCTTGTTCAGCTGTGGCGCCCCATTTGTTCCTGCTTTGGCTCCGGGGTTCATTGGGGGCGCC
>NZ_JBVVQV010000029.1:0-82861 GCF_055811235.1 Mesorhizobium sp. WSM4810
GCCTCGCGGACGCCACAGTGAACCAATGCTTGGCATAAGGTCGGCACATCAGAATTTTGATCCATAGACGGCTCCAGCCGGCAACGTTGCAGTAATTCGGCTCGGATTGCGCCTTGCTATGGCCAGTGGACGCGACCCTTGTTTGGAGAATCCTGATAAAGCGCCACAGGCTTTGGCGTTGTTCCCGCGCCTCGCGCCGTAGGCTGGCCCGTCATGCAGGAAGCAAGCCCACCTGCACCGGCAATCGCCGCGCCGGTCATCGACACCTTCAGAAATTTCCGGCGAGACAGCGTTTGGCTTGGCGCACCGTGTGCCGACCCGCCGTTTGCCTCACCACGATCGTCTTTCATGATCTTTCCTCCCTTAGCAACCCAAAGAAGCGCCGGTGCCGTCAAGTGCCGGGTCAGATCGATTTGAGGTACTCGATCAGATCACGCTTTTCCTGATCGGTCAGATCAAGGCCCAGATGGTCGTCATAGTGTTCGACAACATCGTTGAGCGTGGCGAACCGGCCGTCGTGGTAAAATCCGCCCTTGTGGATCTTTTCCACGTCCCACAAGGCCCGCAAGGACGCCGTCCTGTAGCGCTCGTCCGGAGATCGCATCGCCTGGAAATCGTCGATACCGATCTCATCGGCGGTATGCAGGTTCCAGCCGGGTTCGGTGAAGAGCGGCGGGACGTGGCAAGTGCCGCATTTGGCCTTGTCGTTGAAGAGAGCCTCTCCCTTCTCCGCGGCGGCGCTGTTGAAGGCGCCCTCCGGCGGTTTCGGGGTTGGCAGCGAGAGCTGATAGAAGTGAAGCGCCGGCAGCTTGGCGGTGATCCGATCTTCCTTGTCCTGCTTGTGGCCCTGCTTCGTTCGTGCTGCGACCGGATACTTCTCGGCGTCATCAAGGCGTGGATCGTAAAACACACCCTTGCCGTGCATCTCGAGATTGCCGACATAAGCGTTCCAGTAGCTAACCGTGCCCCAAGCTCCGGTCCAGGTGTGGTTGTTTACACCGGCCAATCCGAACGCCGCCGATTGAGCGTGGCGGCCGTCTTGCCGTCCGGCCGGAATGCTTTGCCGTCGAGGTTCAGTTCGGCATCGAACTTCCCGGGACCCCACGCCTCAACCGCCTTCTTCACCTCCGCTTCGGATATCTGCAGCATCTCGGTGAACGCCGTGAGATCAGGTGCGAGGGCAACGATCGCCCCTATGTTGAGGTCGCGGTTGGGCCAGCCATCGAGCCTGTGCCCGATGCCAGGGGCGTAGGTATCGTCGACCGTCGAATGGCACACGGCGCACTGGATGCCGACCGAGGTCAGCGTCTTTCCATCCTCGGCAAAAAAGCCGGTCACACCGACAACGGCGTTGGCCCTGAGTAGGACGAGCGTGCTGGCCGGGTCCGCGAGATCGACCTCGCCTTTGTTGAGCGCCTCGGCCACGTCCTTGGGAATGGCATTCACATCGACCTTGAGCCCGAGTTCGAGGGCTTTCTGCGGGCTCAGGCCGGGCCCTGTGCCGCCCAGCTTCTCGCCGGCAATCGCTTCATGCAGCTTAAGCTTGCCGCCCCAAAAATCCTCGCTGCCGAACGTGTCGAAGCGGAATGTCTCGCGGCCTTCTCCAGATATCGCTTGGCCTGCTCGGCGGCCGCGTCGTCAAAATCCTTCCCGCTTATCGGTCCTTTTGCGCTCATTTGAGCGACGGCGGGGATCAGCGTTGATGATAGGAAAACAGCGAAAAATACACCGTGGAGACGCTTTTGCATGTCACGATCCTCCCGAAGAAGATTGCCACTCGGGGAACATCTCGGGTTCGCGGGTTCTGGTTCCGCGAAACGGAATGCAGCCGAACGATAATAAACGCTGCACGGGACCAAAAAATTCCGTCACCCCCTGCCGCCTCGTGAGCGATGCCGACAACATGGTGCGGGGACTATCGGGCCGCCTATCTGCCCGTGCGCGAAATCGATGAAGAGAGCGAAACAGACGGGAGCGCGTAGGGCTTCAGTCTACCGCTCTCGCGTAATTAGCGGGTTCGCCAAGCTCGATACTATTCACCGCGGCGAACCCCATCCGGCCGGCCGGCGCCAATACAGGCTATCTATCCCAACTCCCCTAAGCGGCGCCGGCCTTCCCCTTGGTGTTGCCCAATCAGCAATCGTCGGTGGTTTTCTTCATTTGGCCGGGGGCGGCGGTCTTGGCGTCCGTGTCCTGCTGACCAGGGGCGGCCTCCTGCGCGCTGCCGGTCTGCTGGCCAGGTGCGCAATCCTTGGCCGGGTTCGTGCCGCTGGTGGTGGTTGTGTCAGTTCCCTGATCAGTGCTGGGCGTGGTCGTGGTCGTTGTCGTTGTCGTAGAAGTTCCGCCCGAAGTTCCGCTCGTCGTCTGGGCAAAGGAAAGCCCGGCGGAAAGCGCCAACGCGGCCGCTGCCAGAAGTATCCGTTTCATATTTCTTTCTCCTCTGTTAAGCGCACGAACGCGCTCACAAACCAACCTGCGGACAAAAGGAATGTTCCAGTGATGGTGCTCATCCCCGGAATCTTTCCGTGTGCCAAAGGATCTTGCCGTCCACCTTAATCGGCTTGTGGATCATCAATCGCTTGGGAAGGTACTTGGGATGCAATTCGAGCAGGGTAATCGTGATCTGCGGCTTGCAACGAAAAGCATCGGGAGGCAGTAGCATGAACCGCGAACCGCAGCAGCTTGAGGTTATCGTAGAGTCCCGAAACCTCGGCGGCGCCGCGGTCAACGATCCGTTAATATCGGAACTAATCCCAATGAAGCGAGCCGACGGCTTCCAGACAGCTGCTTGGCGGTGAGCTAGTGATGATTGTGGGTCTCCCGATCGAGGGCGCGACGGGCTTCGGCCAAATTCTCGATCAGAACTTCTAGCAGGGTTTCGCTTTCCGGGAGGATATGTCCGCACCGGCGCTCATGCTCTACAGCTCTGTCTTGGAATGACACCGCCCTCTCATAGTGAGTGACGAGGTTGGAATAGAGCTGGTGCATCGTGCTTCTCCCTGGTCAGGCGAAAGCACGTTGCTCGCTCTCAAGCGCTCAATTGCCGGAAGGTTTGGGCGACCGGGAAACCTTACTCTCCCTAAGGGCAAAGCGCCACCGTAAGCCCGCGGTGCCGCGAGGTGCCAACCGCCGGTTGCTAGACGCGACGCAGCCGGCGCGCGTAGGATTTCCGCGCACTGGGCACACCACCCCCGCCCACCCCTCGTGCCTGGTGAACGACTAGGACTCTCGCCCGCCGTGCCGAATGGTGCGGCGGGCTTTTTTGTTCTCTTAAAGGAACACGATCTCGCTACAGCGGTTCGGTGGGGCAAGGCTGCACCGCGTCAGATCGGTGCCAACAATCAGGGAAAGGCAAACCTTCGCCCATAAAACACGACAGACAGGAGCGCACGTCAGACGCTGCTCGGGCGTTGATAAAGGTTTAGCGCCTGGCACGAGATGCAAAGACGGCTCGGCTGCGGGAGCAACGACTAAAGGCCGAAACCACACTTCCTGCTGAATCGGCAGCGAAACCGAAGAGGAACCGAAAGGACAAGAAGGCCTAGCTGCACCCCGCGGATTTCCTTATGGAACGCAACCTTGGGCCCGCGGGTTAGATATCCGCAGCATTGATACGAGACCAATGCTGTGATCGGGGGTCCTCCGATCGGCCCGCGTCCTCTCCCTCAGGACGCGGGCTTTCTTGGCGGAACACCGGGCGCGGGTGCGCGTTTCGCCGGCATGAAGCGACTTCTCAGCGAAATGGCCGCTTTGGCAGATCCAGCTTTTGGGTGGCGTTGGCGGTTGTTCTGATTCCCTACGCCATCGGCGTCGCACTGCTTGTCTGGGTGGCTGGTTGAGGGTTGGTTGTGTTGTTCCTTCCCGGCGCCGTTGGACCGGCTCTTGGTCAAAATTTTACATTAGAAACTTGGAACATAAGTGAGGCAGAGAACATTGTTGGCGCCATGGACAAGAACGATGGCGACAATCTTCCTGAGGGGTTTCGGGGCAACCTGCCCGAGGATCCAGTGATCCTCGCCGATATCAAGAAAAGAATTTCAAGAGAGATCGACGGTAAAATTGGGCCGGACGGTTTGGCGGTCACGGAGGCCGGGCGGGATCGCAATCTGGTTGAGGAATGGGAAGAAGCTGACGCCGCCCTCGACAGCCAACCGTCCGTGGTTCCGTTTTTCCTGGTTCTGTATGTGCTCTCAATGTTGGGCTTGGTAGGGTACGCCATCGCTCGTTGGTACTTTCTATGGCGTGCTTGAGTTTCCTTCTCTCATTTAACTCACAGGCGGCAGCGCCCTGGGGGAGCTGATTTCCTTCACGGTCAACCTCGCCATGGAACAAGCCACGCTGCCTCACGGTGGCGGGCTACCTACCTTGCAGGTCGCTAGTCAGAACTCTAACGCGGCCCATCTCGTCCAACTGCCCTGCATCGTATTTTTTAGATGCCATTTCACGGACGGCATCCAAGCCGAAGTCTTCGATCGCTTCGGTCGATGTCACGACGAGGACACGCTCTGTTCCATCAAAGGCTTCAAGCAACAACTCGAACCGCTCAGTGATTCCCTCTTCGCCAGTAAAAACCAGACCCATATGCCCTCTCCCTGACCAAATAGGAGGGTCTACTGTTCTACCGGAAGCGGCTGGTGCTCCGGCTCGGCATGATGAAGCACCTGGCCAAGATCGCGCTTGTCGAAGTCCTGTCCACAAACGGGGCAATGCTCGAAATGCTCCGCCTCGGGCTTGATTGGCTGGTCGTGGTCCTTGCCTCGATATCCTGTGCCTTCGTTGTTGGTCCGATATCTCATTTCCGCTCCCGCAATACCCTCGCGGCTTCTATCAGGGCTTCACGATCGTTGCCGTTGGCTTCGATGAGTTCGCGGACCTGCTCGATCGTCACGTCATTCTCGCGAGCGAAATATTCCAATTCGTAATCTTCGTCGGCGGACACGCGATTGCGATCGCGAAAGTCTCGCTTGCTCTTATCGTCGGCCATGTCATTCTCCTGATGAGCTTCGGATCGGTGGCAACGTCGAAAACGGGATTTTGTTGCTGCAGCCCTGGGAATCACGTTCCGTTCACTCTGGCTAATGTAAGCCTGCCGCCTAGAATCGAACGGGTGCGTAAAATTGTAAGTACCGGCGTCGGCCGGCTTGAATTCATTCCGCCGATGATGCCTACCTTGGTCGCCAAGCCGCCCCAAGGCGATGACTGGATGCATGAAGCCAAATTCGACGGCTACCGCTCCCAGATCATCATCGACGCCCGGCGGTGCGCGTATCTTCACCCGCCGCGGTCTCGACTGGACCTCCAAATACCGCGATCTGGTCGAGGCAGCCAAAGGTCTCAACGTACAGAACGCCATCATCGACGGCGAAGTCGTCGTCTTGAATGAGGCTGGCCTTTCGGATTTTGCCGCGCTGCGCAAGGCAATCACCAGGCGCCAGCACGACCTCTATTTCGTCGCGTTCGATCTGCTGCATCTCAACGGCCACGACTTGCGCGACATGGCACTGGAGGATCGGCGGGAAATCCTGGCCGGCCTTATAGGGTCTGATAGTCGAATCCGGTTCAGCAAGACGATGCCAGGCGAGGCTAATGCGATCTATCATCTGATCGACGCTACCGGCCTGGAGGGGATGGTATCGAAGCGTCGAGACAGCAAATATCGCAGCGGTCCGACCACCAATTGGCTGAAAACCAAGTCCTTCACCGAAAGCGAGTTCGAGCCTCTCGGAGTTGAACGCGAGAGGGGCAGCCGGCGTTTGCTCTGATGGCTGAGCCAGGCACCAGGAACTATGTCGGCAGTGCGTTTGTGAGCGTCAACCGCGAGATGCGGGAGCGGTTATGGAAGCGCGTGCAGGAACATGCCGGGCCACCGCCCAAGGATATGCCAAAGCGGCCGGCAACGCAGTGGGTCAAGCCGGGCATCAAGGCCCGCGTCAAGCACCTACGCGGCGAGGAAGACTTGCGCCACGCCCTCGCTGCAGGATTTTTGGGATGAAAGCTAGCGGTTGAAAAGCCGTCGGGCGAGCTTGCCGGCGCTAATCTCAGGATTATATTCCTCCCGTTGCGGCGAGCCCTTCAACGGAGAATCGCCATGCCTCAAAAGACCTCGCCGACACTCTGGCCGCCCGCGAAAGCATCTATGTCAATTGCGGACACCCGATGTGCTAAGCTCGACATCCAGGCGCTGATTGACAGGCTTGGCCGCGCCCACGGCTCGATGCATGACGACCTGGTCGGGCTCTTTGTCTGCTCAAATTGCAAGGCTGCCGGCCGTGACCGCCGGCAGGTGTTCTTCACATGCATTCCTGACTACGAAGGCCAGCAGCGGGCACGCAATCGCGATTGGAAGCCAACTTTCGAACGAAGGGGCTGAGGGTGGCCGGCACCTTAGTCAAGTGATGGCTAATATAATGGACCGCTTCATCCAATCGATGGACGAAGCCTATCAAGGGCCGGTGCTATTTTGATGCATGTCGCGAGCTTACTTATCCCCGAGCCACCTTGCTTTCGCTATCCTCGCGATCAGCGTCAGCTATGCCGAAGCCGCGGACCGTAAGGTCGAAACCGCGACGCTCGGTACGTACGCCAATTCGAAGAATCTGCCGGTTTGCACCGCGTCAAGCTCACTCTTCGACGTCCTCGGTGATAAGTGTTTTCTCGTCAAAGGTTCGATGATCTACGGCGACATCGCCGAACTATCCCAGATAGTCACTTTTAGTCGGTAGCCGGCGAAGGTCATGGTTATGCTGCCAGATGGTCCGCGGCACGCCGTCAGGTGCGCACGGGGCGGGCAGTTTGCTCCAGTCCGGAATTCCGATTTGGAGGCCGCCATTGCACAGCTGCCCTGCGACATGCGAGTTTGTCAACCAAATGGCTCATCATGGAGTCTCGTCATGTCCATTCGCCGGATTGCGTTGACCTCGGCAGCGGTCATGCTTGCCTTCACCAACCTCGCCCAGGCCAGGCCGGACACCCGCGCCATGACCTGCCAACAGACGCAGGCGCTAATCCAGAGCCAAGGCTCGGCGGTGCTGACCACCGGACCGAACACCTATGCCCTCTACGTCCGCCGGTACAGCAATGCGTGCGACTGGTCGTTAATCCCAGCGGTAGGGTTTGTGCCGACGCGCGATGGCCAGTGCTTGGTTCATCGATGCGCAGAGCCGCTCTACACTCCTCCCGGCTGACGGTGACGACCATAGCTATTCTGCCGCGCTCTTCGGTAGGAAGCGTAGGAAGCCTTGCCTATGCGAGGTCTGACCTGCACGATTTAGGTGACTTAGTGATTTAGGCGACTTGGGGGAACGTGGGTGGCTAAGATTTGGATGGTGATATTTCTATGCGCCATCGGCGGATGCCAATCCGACGGCAAGTCCAAAACAGTTGCGTGGCTACAGCAGCAGGGCATGGACGAAGGCTCCGCTACATTACTCGCGAGTAACAAGCCGGCGCTTCGCCAATACCTCATGAATAGATCAATGGCTCCTCAGGACGACGCCTATTGCCGATTGCTTGGCGCGCGAGTCGGAACGGATGCCTATGTGCAATGTCGCACGAGCATATCCGCCAATCGGCCGGTAAACGAGCCGCCGCCGCGTCCCAAGCCGGTCACGTGCACGTCGAATGTAGTGCCAGGTGCGGTAAGAACTACATGTCTGTGAGTCCGCGCTTCGATGGAGAGCAGTTGAATGTCCCGACACTACCTTTTTCCCAATGAAGGGGAGCCTCTGCGCATGTCGCTCCGGCTAGTCGAAGGCCTAATATCGGCAAGGATACTCTGCCCCAATATGCCGGCACCAGGCAGCGGGTTCTATCTGCAACTTTAGAATTCGACGAGGCTAAAAAGCCAACACGCATTCTGAGAACCGAACCTTCAGTTTGGGTGTTCGACCAAGATGGTGGCATCCGGCAAGGCTTGCATGAAGCGTTAGCTCTCGCGATGAATATCTTACCAACTCCCGCGCGGGACGGTACGGTTGTTGAACTGCGGCCCCGCACAAAAAAGCAGAAATTGGAGAAAGAGTTTCGCTGGGAGCCGGGCAAGGCATGAGCGCCGGCGTCAAGACAAAGGCGCTGGCTGCATTCGTGCAGCAGTGCCTTGATCCGCTGCCCGATGCCGTCCTCATCGACACCACAATCAGCTCATGCGTCAGGCGCGCCGCCTACCTTGGCGCAAGGCTGATGCTGTCACCAGCCTGGCAAGAGCGGAAACGGCTTACTGGCAAGAGAAAAGCATTCACGCGATGTACGTCCTAGAGGACGAGGATCGATCTAGCGCCTATTCTGACAAACGGATGATCAGCGTCGACAGGAGCCGGCAGGCTGTGGCCGATCAAATCCGAGTTCCAGCGCCCGATCTCCTGGCCGTCCAATGAAAACGAGAAGCCGCAAAGGACCGATACCTGCCGATCAGTGCGGATGAAGTCGCCAAGCTCATCGCGGCGGACGAGGCGTTTCTTGCAGCGCATCCGATTACGAAGCAACCCCGTAGAAAACGCGGGTTGGGCGACCATCACTGAACCCCGGCAAAAACTGCCTAAGCCCGCCGCTGCCTCACGGTGGCGGGCTTTTCATTTAGCGGGATAGCGGCCAAATCTTAGGCTTTTGAACCTTTTGAGTGTTTCCCGTAGGGCCGTTGCAAAAATTCGCCACCTGCACCGCTATCAGAACGGCCCGTTGCTATAGCGTGGTAATCGCGGCCATTACCCCCTATTCGGAATGTAATTTCGCGCATGCTCCCGAGGGGGAGTTAGTTCAAAAAGCTTTATAAGAGCCAATGGCTTAGGCCAATTTAGTTAACAGGTTTCCGGTTAATAGGTCGCTTGGCCGCAGCGCATCGAGGACCACTTCGTAGACACTCCCTGTCTTCCTCGATCTCGACTTCGCCGATACCTACAGCTGCTTACTGCCGGTCCGGGCGATAGACGAGGAAAGCGAGACGGACGGCAGCGCGTAGACTGGGACGCGACCTCTATGCAGAAGACCCGCCGCTACATTTGCGAAGCGACGGGCCTCCGCCCCATTCCCCCATACCTGACCATGCAACTGCCGTGCCAGACTTATTGACCCATCGCGGGACACCTTATGGCTTCTGCGCAGGCCTGGATGTTGCAAACAAGGATATGCCAGTCGGACCAGGCTCGGCTGTGGGAATTCCCACACCGGGGAAAACATTGGAAAAATGCGCTCCCAGTTTTGCTTTCCATGGGCAACCCATCACTCCGTTTCCCTGCCGTGCACGCCGCAGCCTGAATTTCATTCGAGCAGTCGGCCAGACTTTGCCTCGCCCCAAATGTCGAAGCTGGCCAGCGTCGTCTGACCGCCTCATGGAAACTGTCAGGGTGTCTAAAATAGATGGTGAGTAGATGGCTGCTGGACAGAAATCCGCAGTCGCGAGCCGCCCCGCAAGGTCTGGTCGACCAGGGGCTCGCTGTCCGTCGCTTTGGCCAAGGTTTTGGTGATGTCACATCGCCCGCGAAAGGATCTGGACTTTCCGCAAGTCTGCCCGAAAGTCAGGGCCTGGAGCAAAAATATTATTTCGGGGCTGAAAATGCGTCTGGGGGTGCCCCTGCGGTGCCCCGGATGATTTTCGCGGATGCGGGCAAAACCGGCCATCAACTAAGCAATTGATTTTGCGAAGAGAAAACTGGTGCCGCTTAGGTGACTCGAACACCTGACCCCATCATTACGAATGATGTGCTCTACCAACTGAGCTAAAGCGGCCCGGGAAGCCAAGGCCTCCAAGATGCGCTGGGTGATAGACGCAACCCGCCACAAATTCAAGATGGGACTTGGCAATTCGTGCCGGCTCATCCCGGGCCTATAAGCGACCGCCGCACCGATCGGCCATGCGGTTGTGCGAAGCTTCAACGCCAGGTTGTGCGACGTCGCGTTGGCGCTGCATCGGGAAACCGGCGAAAAATGTTGATTCCTTTACCGAAAACCGCCGAAATCGGCTTTGGATGCATCGCCAAGGCAGAATGCGGCCGCTGGCCCGTTGATTGATCGGTCGCCTGCGGCTAACGATCATGACAATGTGACCATTACGTGCAGGGGGTCCCCGTTGGACGCGATCGAAAAAGCGATCCGGAATGCCTTCGAGAAAGGCAATGCCGAAGACCGCGCGTTTCGCGAGCGGGTCTACCGATCGGCCTTCGCCGCACTTGATCGTGCCCTGCAGGCCAACCCGAACGTGACGGTGGAAGTCGCCATCAAGCGCCGCAAGGCGGTGCAGGCCAAGATAACCGAAATCGAATCCGAATTCCTGCCGGCGGTTCCCGCTGTCGGCCGGCCGACCGATGACGACTCTGCAGCACCGGATGTGGAGCAGCCGGCTGGCAGCGACGCCGATGCCGATGCCGAACCCCATGCCGATGCCGAACCGGATGCCGGCGCCGACGCTGAACCGGCGCCGCCGCCCGAGGTCGTTGTCGACGGTCCGGCGGAGCCTCCTGCATCGGTCGCGCCTCTTGCTTCCGACGCCCCCCCAGCTTCCTATGCGCCTCGCTCGCGCGTCTTGCCGGTCGTTCCCGACATCATGCCCGAAGCGGCTTTTCCCGATGCGCCGGAGATCGACTTGTCGTCCCCCCGATCGGCCGGAGACGGCGACGCAGAGGTGATGCCCGACCGCGACGACAGGCGGGTGAGAGGCCCCCGCCTGCCTCTCACCGCGATCTTCCTCGGCGTGACGCTGCTCGCAGCCGCCGGCATCGGCCTCTATTTCGCTGCCCAGACCGGCGTCTTCAAGTCGGCGGCCGAACTCGACACCGCCCCGCCGCAAACGCCACCGACGGTGGAAGACGATGATTTCACGCCGCCAGGCGACACCGCCCCGCCGCTGAACTCCGGCGAGGCGGAGCGCGACTGGATCAATGTGTTTTCACCCAGCGACCCGACGCTTGTCAGCGCGCCTTCGGACGCCAAGGCCGAAGTCATGCAGGACGACAGCGGTTCTTTCCTGCGCATCCGGTCGGGCGCCTCCGGTTCGGCGATCAGCTTCGACGTCGAGCAAGGGGTCTTGGACAAACTCGCCGGCAAGCACGCCACGTTCGACATCATCGCCCGCTCCGAGGAGGGCCAGGAGACGCAGATCTCCGTCGACTGCAATTTCGGCGAACTCGGCGACTGCGGCCGCAAGCGCTACGCGGTCGGCCACGAGCGCAACGAATACCTCTTCGATGTGCGGTTTCCCGACAAGCGTCCGGGCGCTGCCGGCACCATCGCCATCAATTCCGACTTCGACAAGCAGGGCAAGTCGGTCGACATCTACGAGATCCGCGTCGCGATTGTTCCTTGAGCCTCAACGCATCGGCCCGAAAATCGGAATCGATTTTCGGAAAGCACGATGCGTAGATTATAACTGTTAGAGCGTACTTTGTGCGTCCAATTGGACGCACGTCGCTCTAACTATCGAGCAGCGCCTGCAGCGTCTCGATGCGGTCGGCTTCGGCCGCCGGCTTGTCCCAGCGCAGCCGTGAAATGCGCGGAAAGCGCATGGCGACACCGGATTTGTGCCGTGTCGAGCGGTTAAGCCCTTCGAACGCCACCTCCAGCACCAGGCCTTGTCTGCGGTCGGCCCGCACCGAGCGGACCGGGCCGAAGCGCTCGATCGTGTTGTCGCGGACATATTTGTCGATCTGCCTCAGTTCCGCGTCGGTGAAACCGAAATAGGCTTTCCCCACCGGCACCAGTTCCTCCGATCCTTCCGGGCCGGACCACACGCCAAACGTGTAGTCGGAATAGAAACTCGAACGCTTGCCGTGGCCGCGCTGGGCATACATCAGCACGGCGTCGATTGTGTGCGGATCGCGCTTCCATTTGAACCATGGACCTTTCGGCCGGCCGGTGAGATAGGGCGAATCCCAGCGCTTCAGCATCACGCCTTCGATCACCGGATGCAGCGGCTTGCGGCGCAATTCCTCCAGCGCCTGCCAGTCGGAGAATTCGACAAGCGGCGAAAGATCGAAGCGGCTCGGATCGAGCGTCTGCACGAAGCCTTCGAGGCGGCCGCGCCGCTCGCGGAAAGGGTGCATGCGCAAGTCCTCGTCGCCGATCTGAAGCACGTCGTAGCAGCGCATGAAGGCCGGGTATTGCTGCTGGATCTTCGGTCTCACGCTCTTGCGGTTCAGCCGCTGCTGCAGGTCCGAGAACGTGCCGGTCGCCTGCCGGGGATCGCCGACCAGAAGCTCGCCGTCGAGGGTGGCGGAGAAATCCATCGCCTCTGCGAGGTCAGGAAAAGCCCGGGAGACATCGTCGCCGGTGCGCGAGTAGAGCCGGCGAACACCGCCTTCCGATACCGCCTGGACGCGGATGCCGTCCCATTTCCACTCGGCGGCATAGTCGGCCGGATCGAGCTTTTCGAGGTCGCCGTCGTGGATCGGGTTGGACAGCATCACCGGCCGGAACAGCGCCAGCGCTGTCTTTTTGGGTTTTTCCGCCTTGCCCTCCAGCCAGGCGAACAGCTCGGCATAGGGCGGCGTCAGCCCATGCCAGAGTTCTTCAATCTCGGCGATGTCGACCTTGCCGAGATCGGCCAGCGCCTGCTTGGCCAATCGCGCCGAAACGCCGATGCGCAGGCCGCCGGTGACCAGCTTGATGATGGCGAAGCGCGCCGAGATGCTGGCGCTGTCGAGCAGCCGGGCCAGCACCTTCGGCCCGTCGGAACGGCTCGCCGCCTGCAATTTCGCGACGACCTCGGCGAGCGTCGGCTCATGGTTGGCGATATCTGCCGGCGATTGCGGCCAGACCAGCGACACCGTCTCCGCTAGGTCGCCGACATAGTCGTAGGAATAGCCGAACAGCACCGGGTCCATGCGCTCCATGACCAGCGCGCGCAGCATCGCCGGCTTGACCGCCGCGATGGTCAGGTCGCCCGTGATGGCAGCCAGCGCCAGACCGCGATCCGGATCCTCGACGCTGCGGAAATAATCGCTCAACAGCTTCAGCTTGCCGTTGCGCGACGGCGTCAGCACGAGGCGGTCGAGGAGTTCGGCGAAGCGGTTCATAATGCGGGCCGCGCCAATGGGCCAGCCTTGCGTTCTGTCGCGCCGCCGTGAAGCGCTACATCGGCCGTGACCACCATCAATCGCCCTCATCCTCATAGCCGACGAGATGCAGCGGCCTGGCAGCGATGCCTTCGAGTTCGCACCAGCGCACCAGGGCCTCCTCGCGGCCATGCGTCACCCAGATTTCCTCCGCGCCGGTTTCCCTTATCGTGGCGGTCAGTTCGTCCCAGTCGGCATGGTCGGAAACGATCAGCGGCAGCTCGACGCCGCCCTGCTTGGCGCGCTGGCGGATGCGCATCCAGCCGGAGGCAAAGCACGAGATCGGATCGGGAAAGCGCCGCGCCCAGCGGTCGGCGAACGCCGATGGCGGGCCGACGACGATGGCGCCGGTGAAATCCTCCTTGCCGCTGCTTTCGACGGTCGCCGGCTCCAGCGCCCCGAGCTCGATGTCCTGGCTCTGATAGTAGTCGCTTAGCTTGGCCAGCGCGCCGTGGATATAGATCGGCCTGTCGTAGCCGGCGTCGCGCAGCAAGCGCATGACGCGCTGCGCCTTGCCGAGCGCATAGGCGCCGACCAGATGCGCGCGTTCGGGAAACTGCGCCGTCGATTTCAGCAGGCGGGCGATCTCTTCGGTATCGGGCGGATGACGGAACACCGGCAGGCCGAAAGTCGCCTCGGTGATGAACACGTCGCACTTGACCGGTTCGAACGGCTCGCAAGTCGCGTCCCTCTGGCGCTTGTAGTCGCCCG
This sequence comes from Mesorhizobium sp. WSM4810, assembly GCF_055811235.1. Lineage (NCBI taxonomy): Bacteria > Pseudomonadati > Pseudomonadota > Alphaproteobacteria > Hyphomicrobiales > Phyllobacteriaceae > Mesorhizobium > Mesorhizobium sp. WSM4810. The sequence goes on from NZ_JBVVQV010000029.1 coordinate 13,752, forward strand.
AAGCGACGATGCATGAGCCCTGATGCACGACCTCGATCTGCGCCGAGCCCAGCACATGGCCGGCCGGATGGAAGGTTACGGTGACGCCGTTCAGCGCAATCGCCTCGCCAAGTGCTGCCGCTTGCGTCGTCCCGGCAAAACCCTCGCCGTAGCGCAGCCGCATGATGTCCAGCGTCTGTTGTGTAGCCAGCACCGAGCGGTGGCCGGAACGGGCATGGTCGGAATGGCCGTGTGTGATCAGCGCCCGGCTGACCGGCCGCACCGGATCGATGAAGAAATCGCCGGGCGGGCAATAAAGGCCCTCGGGCCGAGGGTGAAGCAGGTCGCTGGCGCGCATGGCTCCAAGATAGTTGCTAATTCCGGCGCGGGAAGCCTGTTGCAAGTGACTGCTGACTCGGCATACAGGCAACTGTCGGCGGGATCTCCATCACGAAATCGCATCAGGCCTTGTCCGGCGACCCTTTTCGTTCACCTGCGCCACACGTGGCGGCGGCTGCGAAAAAGTCCGATTCGCATGCCCGAAAGGGCAGGACACCGACAAGGAGGACGTTGCATGCGCTGGAACTTGGTGGTCTTGGCATCTTGCCTGGCAATAGCCGGTTGCGTCGGCACCTCGATCGCCGAGCGACAGGACGCGAATGTCCAGTCCTCGCTGCAATATGACAGCGTGCCTTGCGATCAATTGGTGGCGCAACGAAACCGGCTGGCGCAGCAATATCGCCTTCCGCAGGATGCCAAGCCGTCCTTCTCCGATCCCGGGGTGGGCCTCGGCCCGTTCACGCCGGATGCCCGTTCCAAGGCCCAGCGCGACGTCGAACAGGCAAGTGGCCGGATCGACGCCATGAACCGGTCGATCGCCCGCCGCGAATGTGGCAAGCCGGGTTAATACCCCGCGTTGCGATCGACGACGTTCTCGAGCTTCTCGCCGCGCTCGAAGGCGGCCATCTGGCGCAGCATGATCGGCACCAGATGCACGGGATCGGAGGTCGCCGCCGCATGCGGCGTCACTAAGACCTTTGGGTGGCTCCATAGCCGGCTGGTCTTCGGCAGCGGCTCGACCTCGAACACGTCGAGGCTTGCTTCCTTGAGTGTGCCGTCCTCCAGCGCACGCAGAATGTCGGCGTCCTTCTGCAACTTGCCGCGCCCGGCATTGATCAGCACCGAGCCGCCTAGGCCGTTGCGTTTCCTCAACTCCTTCAGCACGCCATAGTTGATGATGCCATGCGTCTGCGCAGTGAGTGGCAAAAGCACCACCAGAATGTCGGTGGCGTTGAGGAAGGGGATCAATCCGGCCTCACCCGCATAGGTTGCAACGCCGTCCATCGGCCGCTCGCTGCGCGACCAGCCATTGACCGCAAAGCCGAGCGACAAAAGCACCGACGCTGCCGCGCGGCCAAGCGTGCCGAGCCCCATGATGCCGACGGAGATGTCGCCGGCCGGCCGCTGCGGCGGCTCGTGCCAGATCTTCTTTTGCTGCTGCGACCGGTAGAGCATGCCCTGGCGATGGTGATCGAGCACCCGCCAGACGACATATTCAGTCATGTAGTGGGTCAAATTGTCGGCCACGACCTTGACGATCGGCACGTCGGGCAAGGTGGGATCGGCGAAGATGTGGTCGACGCCGGCGCCGATCGAAAAGACAACGCGCAGATTGGGCAGGGACGACAGAAGGTTCGGCCGCTGCTTCCAAACCACCGCATAGGTGATTGAAGGATCGCTGGCGCCTTCCGGCTCGAGCGCCACCTCGCGTTCGGTCGATAAGAGTTCGCGCCAACGGCCTGGATGGATACCGGTGAGGGCAAGCAGGACGCGGCCTTTTTCCATGGCGGGTTCGTTTTCCTTTATGCGGGTACAGGCTACTCGCTGACGATGCCGACCGGCGCCGTTTCGATCCTGAATGCGGCCGAGATCAGCGCCTTGGTATAGTCGGTCTGCGGCCGTTCGAAAATCTGTTCGGACGGGCCGGCTTCGACGATCCTGCCATTGCGCATGACGATGACGTCGTTGGCAAGCGCACGGATGACCTTCAGATCGTGGCTGATGAACAGATAGGCGAGGTCGTGCTTCGCCTGCAGGCTGCGCAGGAGGTCGACCACCTGCGCCTGGACGCTCATGTCGAGCGCCGAGGTCGGCTCGTCCAGCATGACGAAGCGCGGGTTGAGCACCATGGCGCGGGCGATGGCGATACGCTGGCGTTGGCCGCCGGAAAACTCGTGCGGATAGCGATTGCGCGTGGCGGGATCGAGCCCGACTTCCCCGAGCACATCGACAATGCGCTTGTCGCGCTCATCGGGCGACAGCTTCGGTTCGTGGATCTTCAGCCCTTCCTCGATGATCTCGGAGACCGACATGCGCGGGCTCAACGACCCGAACGGATCCTGGAAGACGATCTGCAACTCGCGCCGCAGCGGCCGCATGGCGTTGAATGACAGTTCGTTGATATCGCGCCCGTTGAACTGAATGGTCCCGGTCGACGAGATCATCCTGGCCAGCGCCAGGCCGAGCGTCGTCTTGCCAGAGCCGGATTCGCCGACGACGCCGAGCGTCTGGCCGGCGCGCACGGTGACGTCGATGCCGTCGACCGCCTTCACATTGTCGACGATGCGCCGGAAGAAGCCTTTCTTGATAGGAAACCAGACCTTGACGTCCCGGCCCGTCATCACAGGTTTGGCGGCAGCGTTGGGGGCGGGCGGCTTGCCCTTCGGTTCGGCGGCAAGCAGATGCCGCGTATAGCTGTGCTGCGGCTTGGCGAAGATTTCCTTCGTCGGCCCGGTCTCGACGATCTTGCCCTTGGTCATCACGCAGACCCGGTCGGCGATCTTTCTGACGATGCCGAGATCATGGGTGATGAACAGCATCGACATGCCTTTGCGGCTCTTCAACTCCGCCAGCAGCTCGAGGATCTGCGCCTGCACGGTGACGTCGAGCGCTGTCGTCGGCTCGTCGGCGATCAGCAGTTCCGGCTCGTTGGCCAGCGCCATGGCGATCATGACGCGCTGGCGCTGGCCGCCGGAAAGCTGGTGCGGATAAGCGTCGAGCCGCTTCTCCGGCTCGCGGATGCCGACCTCGTTGAGCAGCTCCAGCGTGCGCGCCTTGGCCTGGCGGTCGCCTAGCCCCTGGTGCAGCGTCAGCACCTCGACGATCTGCTGCTCGATCGTGTGCAGCGGGTTGAGCGAGGTCATCGGCTCCTGGAAGATCATGGTGATCTTGTTGCCGCGCACGCGGCGCAATGCCTTCTCGTCGGCAGCGAGCAGGTCGGCGCCCTGGAACAGGATCTTTCCCGACGGATGGCTGGCGGCGGGATAGGGCAGCAGCTTCAGCACCGACAGCGCCGAGACCGACTTGCCGGAGCCGGATTCGCCGACCAGCGCCACCGTCTCGCCCTTGGCGATGTCGAAGGAGATGTGGTCGAGGGCCATCGACTGGCGGCCTTCCTGCGCGAAGGCGACACTGAGGTCGCGCACCGAAAGGAGAGGGGCTTCGCTCATCTGAACGTCTTGCGCGGATCGAAGGCGTCGCGGGTCGCTTCGCCGACGAAGACCAGCAGCGACAGCATCAGCGAGATGACGACGAAGCCGGAAATGCCCAGCCATGGCGCGTTGAGGTTGCGCTGCGCCTGCTTGAGGAGCTCGCCCAGCGAGGCCGAGCCGGGCGGCAGGCCGAAGCCAAGATAGTCGAGCGAGGTCAGCGTCGAGATCGAGCCGCTGAGCAGGAAGGGCAGGAAGGTCAGCGTCGCCACCATGGCGTTGGGCAACAGATGCCGAAACATGATAGTACCGTTGGGTACGCCCAGCGCGCGCGCGGCGTTGACATATTCGAAGTTGCGGGCGCGCAGGAACTCGGCCCGCACCACGCCGACCAGCGCCACCCAGGAGAACAGCAGCATCAGCCCGAGCAGGATGAAGAAGCCGGGCGGCAGGATGGCGGCGACGATGAGGAGCAGATAAAGCACCGGGATCGCCGACCAGATTTCTATGAAGCGCTGGAACAGAAGGTCGGTCCAGCCGCCGAAATAACCCTGCAATGCGCCGGCCGTCACGCCGATCACCGCCGAGCCGGCGGTGAGGATAAGGCCGAACAGCACCGAGACCCTGAATCCGTAGACGACGCGCGCCAGCACGTCGCGGGCCTGGTCGTCGGTGCCCAGCCAGTTCCAGTTGCCGATGACGCAATTGGGGTCGGCGGCACCTTGCGGATACTGGTTGCAACGTGTCTGGACGTCATAGAGCCAGGACGGCTTGGTCGGCGCCGCCTCCGGGATGGCGTTGTTGACGGTCCGGTACGAGTAGCGGACCGGTGGCCAGATCATCCAGCCATGGGCATTGATCTCGTCCTGGATGACCGGGTCGCGGTAGTCGGTGACCGCATAAAAGCCGCCGAACTTCTCCTCGGGATAAGCGACCACGACCGGAAACAGGATTTCGCCCTTGTAGGAGACGAGGACCGGCTTGTCGTTGGCGATCCATTCGGAAAACAGCGACAGCACGAAAAGCACGAGGAAGATCCACAACGACCAGTAGCCGCGCCGGTTGGCCCTGAAATTCTGCAGCCGCCGCTGGTTGAGCGGCGACAGCCAGGGCCGTGCGATCCGGCCCGGCGCTGTTTCGGCTGCGGCCCCGGCCATCAGACGTCTCTCCGCTCGAAGTCGATGCGCGGGTCGACCCAGGTATAGATCAGGTCGGACAGCAGCCCGACGATCAGACCAAGCAGCGAGAAGATGTAGAGATTGGCGAACACCACCGGATAGTCGCGCTCGACCACCGACCTGAAACCGAGCAGGCCGAGGCCGTCGAGCGAAAAGATGTTCTCGATCAGCAGCGAGCCGGTGAAGAAGGCCGAGATGAAGGCGCCGGGAAAGCCGGCGACGACGATCAGCATGGCGTTGCGGAAGATGTGACCGTAGAGAACCCGCCGTTCCGACAGACCCTTGGCGCGCGCGGTCACCACATATTGCTTGCGGATTTCCTCGAGGAACGAATTCTTGGTCAACAGCGTCGTGGTGGCGAAGGCCGACAGCACCAGCGCCGTCAGCGGCAAGGTCATGTGCCAGAGATAGTCGACGATCCGCGCCGGCCAGGACAACTGGTCCCAATTGTCGGAGGTGATGCCGCGCAGCGGGAACCAGTCGTAGAACGATCCGCCGGCAAACAGCACCATCAGCAAGATGCCGAACAGGAAGCCCGGAATGGCGTAGCCGACAATGACGACGCCGCTGGTCCATACGTCGAATGCCGAGCCGTCCTTGACTGCCTTGCGGATGCCGAGCGGGATCGAGATCAGGTAGGACAGCAGCGTGATCCACAGTCCGATCGAGATCGACACCGGCATCTTCTCCAGGATCAGATCGATCACTGAAATGTCGCGGAAATAGCTGTCGCCGAAATCGAACCGGAAATAGTTCCACAGCATCATGCCGAAGCGCTCGAGCGGCGGCTTGTCGAAGCCGAACTGCTTTTCCAGCTTGGCGATGAATTCGGGGTCGAGCCCTTGTGCGCCGCGATATCTCGAACCGGCATCGCCGGCCACGTCGAAATTGCTGGCGCCGGCGTCACCGCCGCCGCCGCCAAGGCGATCGCTGCCGCCCTGGTTGGTCAGCCTGGCGATGACCTGTTCGACCGGCCCGCCCGGCGCGAACTGGATGACGGCGAAAGACACTGCCATGATGCCGAACAGGGTCGGGATCATCAGCAGGATGCGGCGCAGGATATAGGCGCCCATCAGAAATGGTCCTCCGTGAGGAGGGGCACTGTGTTTGGACGGCCTCCCAAGGCAGTCGCGTCAGACCAATTATCGACGCCAGCGCCGCCCCTCGTTGTCCTACCGGACATTTCTCCCCGTGTAGTGACGGGGAGAAAGGGGCTGGCCGCAATCTCGGCGCTTTTACTGCCACGCTTGTGATTGGCGAAACCATCGATGAAGGCGCCCCTCTCCCCGTCACTATACGGGGAGAGGATGCCGGCAGGCAGGTGAGGGGCGGCGCCGACGCCTGCAAGAAATTCACCCTTTGCCAATCTTTGCCGCCTTGTCCTTGTCGAACCACCACAGCGCCTCGACCGGAAAGCCGAAATCGGGCTTCTGCTCGGGAAAGCCGAACATGTCCCAATAGGCGACTCGGTGATTCGCGAGATAATATGTTGGAATCCAGTCTAGCCGCGCGCGCAAGACCCGATCGAGCGCTTTGAGCGCCGTGATCAGTTCGACCCGGCTCTGCGCCTTGCCGGCTGCCTCGATCAGTGCATCGATGGACTTGCTCTCCGTGCCGGGATAATTTCGCATCCCCGGCGTTTTCGCCATCCGCGAATCGTAGAGTATCTCCAGGCCGTCGGCAGTCGGCGTCGCCCCGATCGACCAAGCGAGCAGGGTGAAATCGAAATCGAAATTGCTCTGCCGCTGTTCATATTGCGTCGAATCGACCTGCCGGATCGAAGCGTCGATGCCGATCGTTTTCATGTTCTCGGCCCACGGCGACAAAAGCCGAACGATGCCGTCGTCCTCGGCCAGCATTTCCACCCGCAGTGGCTCGCCCTTTTCATTGACAACGAAATTGCCCGCCCGCTTCCAGCCGGCTTCGGCAAGCAGTCTCGAACCCGCGCGCAGCAGCTTGCGGTCGTGGCCCGAACCGTCGGAGACAGGCTGCATCACCGCTTCGCCGAAGGTTTCCGGCGGCAACTCGGCTCGGAACGGCTCCAGCAGGGCCAATTCCTCGGGCGAGGGCAGGCCCTCGGCCTTGTAATCCGACCGCTCGAAATTCGATTGCGAGCGCTCGTAGGCGCCGTAAAACAGAACCCGCTTGGTCCATTCGAAATCGAAGCAATTGGCGATCGCGCGTCTGACGCGCACATCGCGGAATTGAGCACGACGCTGGTTCAGCGCGACAGCCTGCATGGATGGCGTTTTCTCGCCGGGAAATTCGCGTTTGACGACCCGGCCGTCCTTCAGTGCCGGAAAGTCGTAACCGGTTGCCCATACCCGCGAGGTAAATTCTTCGCGAAAATGCGTGTCCCCCTTCTTCAGGGCTTCAAACGCTGCCTGGCGATTGATGTAAAAATCGATGCGGATGCGGTCGAAATTATAGACGCCGCGGTTCACGGCCAGATCCCTGCCCCAATAGTCGGCGACGCGCTCATATTCGACGGTCTGTCCGGCCGCCACGCGCCCTATTTTGTAAGGTCCGGAGCCGAGCGGCGGTGTCATCGTCGAGGCATCGAAATCATTGACCGTATAAAAGGCTTTGGACACGATCGGCATGGCGACGATCGCAAGGATATTCTGCGCGGATTGTTTGCCGTTGAAGGTGAGGTCCACGGTAACCGGATCGGCCGCAACCGCTTCCGTCATATGCCGCAACGCCTGGGAGAGGTTCGGATGGCCCTTGTCCTTGTAAAGCTTCAATGCGAAGGCGACGTCCTCCGCGGTCATTGGCGAGCCGTCATGGAAGCGTGCTTGCGGTCGTAGGCTGAAGCGGAAGCCATTGCGGTCCGGCGACAAGGTAACCGACTCGGCAAGCCGGCTATAGACCGCATCCGGCTCATCGAGTGCGCTAGCCATCAGCGAATCGAAACAGAGTTCGGTGCGCGGCGGCGATTCCCCTCTCAACACCAGCGAATTCAGCGTGTTGAACGTCAGGAAGCTCTGATTGAAAGTGGAGTTCGGCGGTGCGAAATTCATCTGGCCGCCCTTGGGCGCGTCCGGATTGACATAGTCGAAATGCGTGAAACCTGGGGAATATTTGAGGTCGCCGAAGGCCGACAGACCATGCAGCTTGACCCCCGTCGGGATGGCGGCGAAGGCGCGGCCGGGCAACAGCGCTGCCGTCGTGGCCGCGACGCCCAAGGCCAGAAAGTCGCGGCGGGCCAGCGAGACGCGGCGGGGGAGCGCCGCCATCAATTGCCACTCTTGTATTTTGCCGCCAGCGCGTTTTCCTTGTCCGCATCGATCCACCAGGAATTCTGGTCGACGCCGCTATAGGCCGGCTGCTTTTCCGGGATGCCGAACTTGTTCCAGTAGGCCATCCAGACCGCCGACCGATGGTGTTGCGGCACGACATAGTAATTCCACAGCAGCACCCGGTCGAGCGCATGGGTGGCAGCAACCAGATCGTCACGGTCGGTCGCGAAGATGACGCGGTCGACCAGCGCATCGACGACCGGATTCTTGATGCCGGCGTAGTTGCGCGATCCAGGCGTGTCTGCGGACTTGGAACTCCAGAAGTCACGCTGCTCGTTGCCAGGCGAATCCGACTGCCCCAACTGCGATATGGTGACGTCGAAATCGAAATTGTTGACGCGGTTGATGTATTGGGTCTGGTCGATCAGCCGCAGCGTGGCGTCGACGCCGATCTTGCGCAGATTGGCGATATAGGGACTGGAAAGGACCTGGTCGGTATCGTTCCAGCCGAGGATTTCGAACTTGAACGGCTCGCCTGTCTTGGCATTGACCATCTTGCCGCCCTTGATCACCCAGCCCGCCTTGGCGAAGAGATCGACCGCAGTCTTGAGATACTTGCGTTCCGCCTGCGGCGAATCGTAGACCGGCAGCTTGAATTCCTGGGTGAAGACTTCGGGCGGCAGCTTGTCGCGATATGGCTCAAGGATTTCCAGTTCCTTGCCTTGTGGCAGGCCGCTTGATGCCAGTTCGGTGCCTTGGAAGTAACTGCTGGTACGGGTGTTGGAACCGAAGAACAAGGTACGATTCATGGCCTCGAAGTCGAGCGGGTAAGTCAGCGCGGCGCGCACCAGACGATCCCCAAACAGCGGACGCCTTGTGTTGAGCATGAAGGCCTGCATCGGTTCGGGTGAGGCGGTCTTGAATTCCTGCTTGATGACGTCGCCTGCCTGGACCGCCGGGAAATTATAGGCGGTGTTCCAGCGCCTCGAACTGTTTTCCGACCTGATGTCATGCAGTCCGCCCTTGGTGAAGGCCTGCCAGGCGGCATTGTCGTCGAGAAAGTAGCTGAAACGCTGCCTGTCGAAATTTTCTCGGCCGATCTTCACCGGCAGCTTGGCACCCCAGTAGTCCGGAACCCTCTGCCAGATGATTTCAGAGCCCGGCTTGAAGCTGGCGATCTTGTACGCGGCCGACCCCAGCGGCGGCTCCTGCGTCGGCCTGGTGATGTCGCGCTTCTTGCCGGTGGCGTCGGTACCTTCCCACCAGTGCTTCGGCAGCACGACGAGATCGCCGAGAATCTTGGGCAGTTCCCGGTTGCCCTTCTGGTCGAAATGGAATTCCACCTCGCGGCCGGAAACCGCGACCGCATCGGTGACATTCTCGAAATAGCGGCTGTACATCGGGCTATTGGCCTTCAGCACCTGAAACGACCAGATTACATCGTCGGTGGTGATCGGCTTGCCGTCATGCCATTTGGCCCGCGGATCAAGTCGGTAGGTCGCCGACGAATAGTCGTCGGGATGTTTGTAGGCGTCGGCGATCAGCGGATGGCTGACGCTGCCTTCGTCAGTCGCCTGCTCCATCAGCGTGTCGTAGAGCAATCCGCCGCCGAACGGGGCGAAGCCAGCCGCGGCGGAACCCTGGACGATATAGGGATTGAAGCTGTCGAACGTGCCAAGCACCACCGAATTCAGCGAGCCGCCCTTCGGCGCGTTCGGATTGACGTAATCATAGTGCTGGAAGTTGTCGCCATATTTGGAGTCGCCGATCAGTGACGAGGTGGTGCGCCATTCATCCGCCAAGGCTGCCTGCGGGCCGCCGGCAAAAGCCGCCACAACCAGCATCGATCTGAGAAACGTTCGGCCAACCGTCATGCCTTCTCCTCTGTGCGATAGCTGTTAGCGGACAATCTAGTTCATTTGTCGCTCATGAAAACCGCGACAGGCCGGCTTTGTCGCCGCACATGCGCTTTTCCAATTGAAAAAGCCGGGCTGAACCCGGCTTTTCTAAGAGTTTGTCCATGACAATTGCGTTATTGCGCTGGAGCCGGTGCGGGAGCAGCAGGGGCTGGAGCTGGTGCGGGAGCAGCAGGGGCCGGAGCTGGTGCGGCCGGTGCCGCACCCTCTGCCGGCTTGGCCGGCGCCGCGCCTTCAGCAGGCGCGGCTGCATTCTCGGCCGAAGCGCCGGGTGTCGGCAGCGGCTTCGGATTGTCCGACAGCGTGCGCAGATAGGCGATGACGTTGGCGCGGTCCTCGTCTTTCGGCAGGCCGGCGAAGCCCATCGCCGTGCCCTTCACCAGCTTCTTCGGCGAAAGCAGAAAGTTATTGAGGTGGTCGTACGTCCATTTTTCCGCGCCGCCCTTGGAAAACTCCTTCATGCCGGCCGAATAGGCGAAGCCCGCATGCTCGGCGATGGGACGGTCGACGATATCCCAGAGATCAGGGCCGACCTTGTTCGGTCCGCCTTTTTCGCCGGTGTGGCAGGCCTGGCACTTCTTGAACACGGACGCACCCGCCTCGACATTGGCGTTGGCCAGGAGGTCGGCGATCGGCTTGGCTTCGGCGGGGGCTGCCGGGCCGCCCTCGGCAGGCTCCTCGGTCGCCTCGATGGCGTAGCCGGGTTTTTCCGGTGCTGGGGAGGCGAACAGCGCGTCGGATATGATGCCGACCGAGAAGACGACGAACACGGTTCCGAGCAGGCCGCCGATCAGCTTGTTGATTTCGAAAGAGTCCATACGCCCCAGGCTCCCTTTTCCGGCGGACCGATCCGTCCACTCCGTCCGTCGGTAATCGTGAACCACCCCGCGAGGCGGTCAAATCGGGCGGAAACTAGGTCTTTTGCTCTGGCGTTGCAACACCTATAAGGGCGCTTCCAGTGAGACCTTTTGCCACTTTTCCCTTCCTCTTTTTCGGATGCTTCATCACCCGATGTCCACGCTCATCCTCATCCCGGCCCGCATGGCCTCGACCCGCCTGCCGGGCAAGCCGCTGGCCGACATCGCCGGCGTTCCGATGATCGTCCATGTCGCCCGCCGCGCCGCAGAGGCCAGGCTCGGCCGGGTGGTGGTCGCCACCGATACCCAGAGCGTGGCGGCGGCGGTGCGCACGCACGGTTTCGAGGCGGTGATGACGCGCGTCGGCCATGAATCGGGCTCCGACCGCATCTTCGAGGCGCTGGCCACGCTGGATCCCGGGCGCAAGGTCGAAACCATCGTCAATGTGCAGGGCGACCTGCCGACCATCGATCCCGACATCATCAATGCCGCACTGAGGCCTTTCGAGGATGCGACGATCGACATCGCCACGCTTGGCATCGAGATCGTCCGCGACGAGGAAAAGACCAATCCGAATGTCGTCAAGATCGTCGGCTCGCCGCAGTCGGAGACACGGCTGCGGGCGCTCTATTTCACCCGCGCCACCGCACCTTGGGGCGATGGGCCGCTCTATCATCACATCGGCCTCTATGCCTATCGCCGCTCAGCGCTCGAGCGCTTTGTCGCGCTGCAGCCGTCGCCGCTGGAACGGCGCGAGAAGCTCGAGCAGTTGCGGGCGCTGGAGGCCGGCATGCGCATCGACGCCGAGATCGTGCAGTCGGCGCCGTTCGGCGTCGACACGCCGGACGATCTCGAACGCGCCAGAACCATCCTTTCAACCTGAGACATCTGGACACCTGAGACATTTGGCATGCCTGAAAAAACCAACAGAATAGCCTTCCAGGGCGAGCCGGGCGCCAATTCCGACACCGCCTGCCGCAACATGTTCCCTGATATGGAGCCGTTGCCGTGTCCGACCTTCGAGGATGCTTTCAACGCGGTCGAGACCGGCAAGGCCGACCTCGCCATGATCCCGATCGAGAACACGATTGCCGGGCGCGTCGCCGACATCCATCATCTCCTGCCGGAATCGAAGCTGCACATCGTCGGCGAATATTTCCTGCCGATCCATTTCCAGCTGATGGTTCTGCCGGGCGTCAGGCGCGACCAGATTAAGACCGTGCACAGCCACATCCATGCGCTCGGCCAGTGCCGCAAATATATCCGCAAGAACGGCTGGAAGCCGGTGGTCGCCGGCGACACGGCGGGCGCCGCCAAGCTGGTCGCAGAGCTGAAGGACCGCACCATGGCGGCGCTGGCGCCGGCTCTGGCCTCGACGCTCTATGGGCTCGACATCATCGAGCAGAATGTCGAGGACACCGACAGCAACGTCACCCGCTTCGTCGTGCTGACCAGGAACAGGCAGTGGGCCGAACGTCCCTCGGCCGATGCCAGGATGATGACGACGTTCATCTTCCGCGTCCGCAACGTGCCGGCCGCGCTCTACAAGGCGATGGGCGGCTTCGCCACCAACGGCATCAACATGACAAAGCTCGAGAGCTACCAGCTCGGCGCATTCACCGCGACCCTGTTCTACGCCGACATCGAGGGCCATCCCGACGATCCGCTGGTAAAACTGGCGCTCGACGAGCTTGCCTTCTTCTCGCGCGAAATGCGGATTCTGGGCGTCTACCCGGCCAGCCAGTCGCGTGAGCAGTGGAAGGTGGCGGACTAGCTCAGCGCCTTGCCAGGTGACGAGCATCGGGCGACATTGCTGCGATGTGGCTTCTGAAACTGACGCTCGCGGTCGCTGGATTGTATGCGGCGATTGTTGCGGTCGTGTATGTGCTCCAGTCCTGGCTGATCTTTCCGGCCGGCCTTGCGGGGTTCGGACCCGATCTGCCGGCTGGGGCACGCCATGTCGAACTGGCGACTGAGGATGGCGAGCGCGTCGTTCTGGTCCGCCTGCCGGCGAGGCAGGCGCCGGCCGAGCCACGCCCGCTGCTGATGGGGTTCGCCGGCAATGCCTGGAACGCCGACGCACTTGCCTTCATGCTGCACCAGCTATTTCCCGAACATGAGGTCGCTGCGCTGCACTACCGTGGCTATGCGCCGAGCAGCGGCAGCCCATCGGCCGCCGCCCTGCTCGAGGACGCCCGACGCGCCCATGACCAGCTGGCCAGCGATGCCAAAGCCGGCATCCTCGCGATCGGCCTTAGCATCGGCGCTGCGGTTGCGGCCGATCTGGCGACGTCCCGGCCGTTGCGCGGCATCGTCATGGTGACCCCCTTCGATTCGCTGAGAGAACTCGCCGCTCACCACTATCCCTGGCTGCCGGTGCGCCTCTTGCTGCGGCACCGCATGGAGGCAGCGGAATCTCTGCGCGACCTCGATGTGCCCACGGCCGTCATCACCGCCGAGAACGACACCATCGTACCTGCGGCGCGTTCGGCGCCCCTGCGCGAGGCTGCCCGCGACCTGCGCAGCCACATCGCCATAGCGGCTGGCCACAACGACCTCTATGACCATCCCGACTTCGCCGGAGCGCTACGTGCCTCCGTCGCGGCGGTCATGAGCGATTGAAAAACAATTCGCAGATGTCGGAATTCCGGCGCGACATTCGTCCTTTGCTTGCCGCAATCGAAGAAGGGAGACGACGAGATGAAGGCCTGCCCATGACCCCTACCATCACCGCCTTTGAACGGTCGCCCGATCGCGGCAGGGGACTGGCGCGCGACATGCGTGTTCGCTGGGCGCTCGAAGAAGTCGGCCAGCCTTACAAGGTTCGTCTCGTTTCGTTCAAAGCGATGAAGGAACCCGCGCATCTCGCGCTTCATCCTTTCGGGCAGATTCCGACCTTTGAAGAAGGCGATCTCGCGCTGTTCGAGTCGGGGGCGATCGTGTTCCATATCGCCGAGCGCCATGCGGGCCTGCTGCCAGACGAGGCGAATGCCAGGGCGCGCGCAATCTCATGGATGTTTGCCGCGCTAAACACCGTGGAGCCGCCGATCCTTGAACGCCAAACCGCCGTGCTCCTGGAGCGCGACGAGACCTGGCACGAACAGCGCCTGCCTATGGTCGAAGATCGCATCCGTGACCGGCTGGGCGAGCTTTCCGGTCGTCTTGGCGATGCCGACTGGCTCGATGGCGCGTTCAGCGCCGGCGACCTGATGATGGTGCACGTGCTGCTAAGGTTGAGCGGGTCGGGTATACTGGACGAATATCCGAACCTCTCCGCCTATGTCGCCCGCGGCGAAGCCCGGCCCGCCTACAAGCGTGCTTTCGCCGCTCAACTGGCGGTTTTCACCGGCAAGTCACCAACTTAGCTCAGCGGCGCGTAGTCGATCTCCAAAAACGCCGCGACTTCCGGGATCCAGCGGTCGCGGACGAAGGCGACGTGGTCGGGATGGTCGTTGTAGCCGGAATAGGCAGCCTGGTCGGCGAACTCCATCGAGAAGCCGAAACGATAATCGTTCTTCGGGCTGACCTGCCGCAACTGCTCGAATTTCTCGACGCCCGGTATCGCCGCCAGTATTTTGGCGTCTGCCAGAAATTTTGCCTCCTCGGCCGAGTTCTCCTTGTGCTTCAGCCTGAACACCACTGTATGACGGATCATTTTTGCTTCCCCTGCAGGCTATGCGCTGTCGGCCCAGGCGCGGATGAGGTTGTAGGCGATCGCCCCCTTCGGCGGCGTGACCAGGCCGCCCGGATGCTCGCGGGCCAGCATCGACAGCACGTCGTCGCGAAAGAACCAGCGGCAGTCTTCCAACTCGTTGAGGTCGGCCTGGATGTCGTCGTTGAGCGGCTCGCCGAAGCAGCCGATCATCAGCGAATAGGGAAACGGCCAGGGCTGGCTGGCGTGATAGACGACGCGGCCAAGCCGGATACCGGCTTCCTCCAGCGTTTCACGGCGCACCGCCGCCTCGATCGTCTCGCCCGGCTCGATGAAGCCGGCAAGCGCCGAATACATGCCGGGCGCGAAATGCCGGCCGCGGCCGAGCAGGCATTTTTCACGCGTCGCCGTCAGCATGATCGCCACCGGGTCGGTTCGCGGAAAATGCTCGGTGGCGCAGGCCGGGCAAAGCCGCTTGTAGCCGCCGGCCCGCATCGCGGCTTCAGCGCCGCATTTGCTGCAGAAGCGGTGGCTGGCATGCCAGGCGAGCAGCGCTGCTCCTTGCGCCATCGCGCCGGCCGCCGCCTCGTCGATCAGCCCTTGCATGTAGACCGAGCGATAGTCGATGGCCTTGATGGTATCGGGCAGCTGTTCGGGGTCGATGCCGGCCGGTACGGCGAGCACCGGGCCGCTGTCGGAAAAACCGAGCAGGACGCCACGGTCGAGCGACGCCTCGAGCGGCCGGCTTTCCTCGGCGCCGAACCAGGGGTCGAAGCCGCCACCAATGAGCTTCAGGTAGAGCCGCCCGCCATGCATCAGCAAAAGCCTGGCTGAAGGATCGGCGAACGCCTTTTCGACGGAATCGTCGGCGCGGTTTTCCGATTGCCGGTCGATCATGTTGCCGGCAAAGCCGACGAACTGGCTCGGCTCGCGCAAGGGCGCGTCAAACAGGCGGAAGCTCATCGAGACTCAACTTCAGGATGGACACGGGACAGGCTTATAGCGCCGCCTTTATCTTCTGCGCAAACCGGCGGAGGTCCGAGCGCTCGTAGGGCTCGCGCATACCGTGCCCCCACACCGGGCCCGGCCAGCCGGGATCGCCTTCCGAGCGCGCGATGACATGAACATGCAACTGGCGGACGATGTTGCCAAGTGCACCGCTGTTTATCTTGGTGCAGCCGGTCACGCTTTTCAGCGCCTGCGCCACCATATTGGTCTCGAAGGTCAGCATCGCCTGGTCGAGCGGCGTCAAATCATGGATTTCCTCCGCGCCCGGCCGCTGCGGCACCAGAAGCAGCCACGGCCAGCGGCGGTCGTTCATCACGCGCAACTCGCACAGGCCGAGCCACATCAACTGCTCGCTGTCGGCCTCCAGACGAGCATCCAGCGTGAATCCGGCCTCGAGGCCCGGCGACATCGGCGTTTCCTTCACTTTTGTAGTATTTTTTTACTCCATGGACGCTAGAGCCGCCGCCGTTAGCCCGCAAGAGGGCGGCAAGCGAATCAAGGCCTATCGTGGCGATGATGGTCCGGCGAAGAACTCAGGGTATGGCCTGCCAAGACTTTGGGCTGGAATGAAGTCACCATCTCGCCCCCTCTGGTCTGCCGGCCATGGCTTTCGTTCATCTGTTCTTGCTTTGTGCCGGCCGCTATGCCAGTAGTTTCAACATGGTGCTTATTCGCGCCAGCGATCCGCCTCCGAGGCGGTTTTTTTATTTTCTGGTTTCGCCGCCTGTCACTGCGCCCTTGCATTTCATCGCCGGATTGCCGATATGGGAGCCGGGAGGTTGGTGGTGGACGGTCCACTCGCCAACCGGGTCAGGTCCGGAAGGAAGCAGCCCTAACGAGCCCGGAACGGGTCATTGTTCCAGCCTCCCACCTCTTCGCCTTTCTCCCGCGACATTGACGGCGCCAAGCCCTGCGGGCGAAACTATGCGCAGGAATCGGCCGCCTTGAGCCGCGGCCCTTGGAGCTTTACGGGCGAATGAGCGAAGCCGGAAATTCGGGAACGGAAAAAGCCGCCGCCTATCGCGTTCTGGCGCGCAAATACCGTCCTGCCAATTTCTCCGAACTGATCGGCCAGGAGCCGATGGTCCGCACCCTCACCAACGCTTTCGCCACCGGCCGCATCGCCCAGGCCTGGATGCTGACCGGCGTGCGCGGTGTCGGCAAGACGACGACGGCGCGCATACTCGCGCGGGCCCTGAACTACAAAACATCGACCGTCGACCAGCCTTCGGTCGATCTTGCCGTGCCGGGCGAGCATTGCCAGGCGATCATGGAAGGCCGCCATGTCGACGTCATCGAGATGGACGCCGCCTCGCACACCGGCATCGACGACATCAGGGACATCATCGAGCGCGTGCGTTACGCGCCGGTGTCGGCGCGCTACAAGGTCTATATCATCGACGAAGTGCACATGCTCTCGACGCAGGCCTTCAACGGCCTGCTGAAGACGCTGGAAGAGCCGCCGCCGCACGTCAAATTCATCTTCGCCACCACCGAAATCAGAAAAGTTCCGATCACCGTTCTGTCGCGCTGCCAGCGCTTCGATCTCAGGCGTATCGATGCCGGCACGTTGGTCGCGCACCTCTCCTCGATCGCCGGAAAAGAAGGCATCGCGGTCGATGACGACGCGCTGGCGATGATCGCCCGTGCGGCCGAGGGCTCGGCGCGCGATTCGCTGTCCATTCTCGACCAGGCGATCGCCCATGGCAGCGGCGCGGTCAGCGCCGAAGCGGTGCGCGCCATGCTCGGGCTGGCCGACCGCGCCCGCATCGTCGACCTGTTCGAACATGTGATGAAGGGCGATGTGGCGGCCGCACTGGCCGAATTCCGCAACCAGTACGACACCGGCGCCGATCCGGCCGCTGTGCTGACCGACCTGGCCGAGTTCAACCATCTCGTCACCCGGCTGCGCTTTGTGCCGACAGCCCTCGAGGACGCCTCGCTGTCAGAGGACGAGCGACGGCGCGGCGCCGATTTCGCCAAGGCGCTGTCGGTCAGGGTGCTGTCGCGGACCTGGCAGATGCTGTTGAAAGGCATTCCCGAGGTGCAGTCCTCCAACCGGCCGGTCAGCGCCGCCGAAATGGTGCTGATCCGGCTGGCGCATGCCGCCGACTTGCCGACACTGGACGAGGCGCTGAAATCGCTGGAGGGCGCAGCGTCGGTGCCGAATGGCGCGCCACGTGCGAATGGTGCACCCGCAACCTCTGCCGCCGCAAATCCCGGCCCGGCAAATCCCGGCCCAGCAAATCCCGGTAATGGCGGCGCCAGCGTGGCGCAGACGCGGATGCCGGCGGCCAATGGCGGCGCCCAGACCATGCGGCTGGTCGAACCCGAGCCGATGCCTGCGCCTTTCGTTCCGGCGCCGGAGCCGGTCGCCGATGCGCCGCCGGTGCCGGTGAAATCGCTGGCCGACATCATCGCCCTTGCCGACGCCCAGCGCGACATCGCCTTCAAGGTGCTGGTCAAGCGCTGCGTGCGCCTGGTGCGCATCGAGCCGGGCCGGATCGACGTCAGCCTGACCGACGACGCGCCGAAGATGCTGCTCAACGATCTGACCGCCAAATTGCGCGCCTGGACCGGACGCACCTGGCTGGTGTCGCTGTCGAAGGAAGCGGGCGGCCAGACGCTGGCCGAGATGGAATCGACCAAGCGCGAAAACGCCCTCCTTGATGCCAAGAGCGACCCGACCGTCGCCGCCATCCTGGCGCGTTTTCCCGGCGCCAAGATCATCGACGTGCGCATTCCCGACGCACCGGAAGCCGATGCGGTGGAGGCCGAGGTTCCGATCGAGCCGGCCACCGACGAAGACGAAACCTGAGCAACCGAAGGTCAGCGAAGCAAAAAAATGGGAGCCGGTTTTCGGAGACGATCATGCTTAAAAAAGAAACAAATCAATCGTAGAGGACCACGCGATGAAAGATCTTCTCGGCCTGATGGGCAAGGCGAAAGAAATGCAGGCCAAGTTCCAGGCCATGCAGGACGAGATCGCCACGTTGGAAGCCACCGGACAGGCCGGCGGTGGCCTGGTCAGCGTGACGCTGACCGGCAAATTCGAGATGAAGTCCTTGAAAATCGACCCGTCGCTGTTCAAGGAGGACGAGGTCGAGATTCTGGAGGATCTGCTTCTCGCCGCCCACAATGACGCCAGGGCCAAGGTCGAACAGATGATGCAGGAAAAGACCCAGGCACTGACCGCAGGACTGCCGATACCGCCGGGAATGAAGCTGCCGTTCTAAGAGGCTGTATGCCGGTCGAGCGAGACCATGGCTTTGGCCCGGCCGGCCGCTGCGAAGCTGCGACACTCGAAGGCCATGCCGTCACAGGTGGCCGAAGAGCGCAGCGATCAACACCCACCTGCCGGCCAGCTGTGTCCATTCGGCAACTCTGCTCACTTAATAACGCTTTAGCCATCTTTTTGCCCGAAAGTGTCTCATTCTTGCCGCAACCAGGGGCGGGCTGGCGACAGAATGAGGGGATATCTTTGATCGTGACCCGATGGAAGACGCCGTTGCTGCTCGGCGTCATCACCTCTCCGCTGTTTTTGGCCGCCTGCAGTCAGACCACGCACGGCCTGTCCGTGGCCAGCCTGACTGATACCGCTAGGTCCCGGCCCTACAATCACACAGCGAAGGACAAGGAGTGCCTCCAGCGCGCGATGTTCTTCGAATCCAACCGGTCGAGCCGCGACGGCATGATTGCCGTCGGCACGGTGGTGATGAACCGGCTGCGCTCCGGCAAGCACGGCAACACCATCTGCCAGGTGGTCGGCGAACGCGGCCAGTTCGCGCCGGGCGTGATGACACGGCCGATGAATTCGAAGGCGATGCCCGATGTCGAGGAAGCCGCCGAGGCGGTGCTCAGGGGCGAGCGCAAGGCCAAGCTGAAGAACTCGATGTTCTTTCACACCGCCGGTCTGCGTTTCCCCTACAAAAACATGCACTACACCATGGTCGCCGGCGGCAACGCCTTCTACGAAAAGCGCGGCCGGAACTGGAAACCATTGCCGGACGAGCCCACGGTCGCGGTGGCACAGGCGACGCCGCGGCGGTCGCGCGCCGCAGGGGTGACGCTCATGGCCTCTGCTGCGCCGGCCGCCAAGGCGGCGCCCAGCAAGGTGACCTATGTGACGGCGGTCGCATCGCAACCGGCAAAGGCTACTCCAGGGAAGGCAACGCCGGAGAAGGTGACCTTTGTGGCGATGCAGGAGCCGGACGCTGCCCGTTTCGGCAGCACCGCCGGTGCGCAACCAGCTACGTCATTTTCGGCGGCGCCGGCCGAGCCGACGATGTCGTTTGAATCGACACCCGAGAACACCGATGCCATCGGTGCGATGATCGCCGGCCAGGGCAGGCCGCTGGAAGCCTACTGAGGCGATCGACGGTCGACGTCGGCGCCGCCCCTCATCTGCCTGCCGGCACCTTCTTCCCGGATAGTGACGGGAAGAAGGGATCTGGCCACAACCTTGGCACCCTTCCTGCAACGCCGGAAATTGGCGAAATCATTTGAGATGGCGTCTTTCTCCCCGTCACTATACGGGGAGAAATGCCCGGCAGGGGCAATGAGGGGCAGCGCAAACCTGAGCGATTGTTCGCAGCAGCCGCGCCGCAGGAGAGTTCCAAAACCAATTGAAAAATCCTAAACCGATGCGATGTCGAAGCGAATCGCCGGTCCCGAGATCGAACGCCTGATCCAACTCCTGGCCAAGGTGCCGGGGCTTGGGCCCCGTTCGGCCAGGCGGGCAGCGCTTCACCTCATCAAGAAGAAGGAGCAGTTGCTGTCGCCGCTCGCCGCCGCCATGAGCGAGGCGGTCGACAAGGTGCGCATCTGCTCGACCTGCGGCAATGTCGATACGTCCGACCCCTGCATGATCTGCACCGATCCGCGCCGCGACGCCGGCACGCTCATCGTCGTCGAGGACGTGGCCGACCTGTGGGCGCTGGAGCGGGCGGCCGCCATGAATGTCCGCTATCACGTGCTCGGCGGCTCGCTGTCGCCGCTCGACGGCATCGGCCCCGAGCAGCTCAACATCCGCTCGCTGGTCGACCGCGTCGCCGGCGGCGAGGTCAAGGAGGTGATCCTTGCCGTCAACGCCACCGTCGAGGGTCAGACCACCGCGCATTATCTCACCGATCAATTGTCCGGCTTCGATATCAAGGTGACGCGGCTGGCGCATGGCGTCCCGGTCGGCGGCGAACTCGACTATCTCGACGAAGGCACGCTGGCCGCCGCGCTGCGCTCGCGGACGGCGTTTTGAGGAAGGGGGGCCTATTGAGATGATTGCATTCCGTCGCGCCCCCCTCTGTCCTGCCGGACATCTCCCCCACGAGGGGGGAGATTGGCTGTCGCGCCTGTTTTCGCCAGTCTTCAATGTTGCAAGATTGGCGACAAAATCAAAGCTGCGAATCTCCCCCCAAGTGGGGGAGATGTCCGGCAGGACAGAGGGGGGCGCGACAGAACGCGGACTTTGCAGATTGGCTGCTTTTTTTCTCGCCGCACTGACTGCATTCCTCCTCGCCACCCCCGCCTCCGCCACAAAACTCGACACCCAGTTCCGTGCCTGGCTCAAAAACGACATCTGGCCCGAAGCCAACGCCAACGGCATCTCCAGAAAAACCTTCGACGCCGCCTTCGACGGCATCAAACCGAACCTCAAACTGCCCGACCTGGTAATGCCGGGCAAAAAGGCGACGACGCCGCAAAAGCAGCATCAGGCGGAGTTCGGTTCGCCCGGCGCCTATTTCGCCGAAAAGACGGTTCGCGCCGTGACCGCTGGTGGGCGCACCCGCAAGGCGGCCAATGCCAGGACCATTGCTGCGATCGAGAAGCGCTACGGCGTGCCGGGCGAGGTGCTGCTGGCGATCTGGGGCCGCGAGAGCGGCTTTGGCGCGGCGAAAATGCCTTACGACGCCTTCGAAGTGCTGGGGACCAAGGCCTTCATGGCGACCAGGAAGGATTTCTTCCGCACCGAGCTTATGGCAGCGCTCGAGATCGTCGAGCGCGGGCTGGCCCCGGTCGGCGCGATGAAATCGTCATGGGCCGGCGCACTCGGCCAGCCGCAGTTCATGCCGAGTTCGTTCCTCAAACATGCCGTCGACTTCGATGGCGACGGTCGGGTCGACATTTGGAACTCGGTGCCGGACACGCTGGCCTCGATCGCCAACTACCTCGTCCATTATGGCTGGGTGAAGGGCCGCGGCTGGGGTTTTGAGGTGACGGTGCCGGAAGCGGTCTCCTGTTCGCTCGAAGGCCCGGACCAGGGCAAGAGGATTTCCGAGTGGGCTGATCTGGGCATCAAGCGCATCGCGGCAAGACCGTTCCCGGCGCGCGAATTGAAGGCCGAAGGCTTTCTTCTGATGCCGGCCGGGCGCAGCGGTCCAGCCTTCATCGTCACGCCCAATTTCTACGTGCTGAAGCAATACAACACCAGCGATCTCTACGCCCTGTTCATCGGCCACGGCGCTGACCGCATCGCCAACGGCGACAGCAATTTTTCGGGGCGCTGGGGTGCGGTCGGCGGGCTCCACAGGTCCGACATCGCCACCTTGCAGCGGGCGCTGGAGGCCGAGGGCTACGACGTCGGCAGCGCCGACGGCCTGCCCGGTTTCAAGACGCGCCGGTCGATCGGCAAATGGCAGGCCAGGAACGGTCGCGCCGCCACCTGTTTTCCCGACGCCGACCTGGTCACCGCGTTGAAATAGGGCGACTGCGGGTGTCGATTCCGGCGGCGGCGTCTGGCTGATCCTGGCCCAACAAACAGCTTTGCAAATGCTCGTTGCCGCGCCTGAAACCGCCGGATATGGTGAGGCGGAACTGGATAAAAATCACCAGGGCGACCGGTTCAGGGTCACCGTTCGATTAGAGCGCCGCGCGTCCGTTGGACGCGCAAAGGACGCTCTAAGACTTTGAACTACACATCGTGCTTTCCGAAAATCGATTCCGATTTTCGGGCCGATGTGTCAAGTGAATGCCAAACCCTGAGCCGGGAACTCAGGTCAACAAAAACAGGGAACAGTTAAAAATGATGATGGAAAAGTTTGCCCTACGCTCCCGCTTCGTGCTCGCCGGCGCAGCCATGTCCGCGCTGCTTCTGGCCGGTGCGCCTGCCCTTGCGGTCACGCCGGCCGACACGCTGGTCGAGGGTTTCGCCATCGACGACATCATCTCGATGGATCCGGGCGAGGCGTTCGAGCTGTCGACCGCCGAGGTCACCGGCAACACCTACGACCTGCTTGTCCGCCTCGACTTGAGCGACACCTCCAAGGTCAAGGGCGATCTCGCCGAAAGCTGGACTGTCTCCGACGACGGATTGACCTACACTTTCAAGCTCAAGCCCGGCCTGAAATTTGCCTCGGGCAATCCGATCACTGCGGCTGATGTCGCCTATTCGTTCGAGCGCGCCATCAAGCTCGACAAGAGCCCGGCCTTCATCATCGGCCAGTTCGGCATCAATGGCGACAACGTCACCGAGAAGGCCAAGGCCGTCGATGACACGACGTTCCAGTTCACGGTCGACAAGGCCTATGCGCCGAGCTTCGTCCTGAACTGCCTGTCGGCAACGGTCGCGTCGGTCGTCGACGCCAAGCTGGTCAAGGAACATGCTGCCGCGGTGACGCCCAGCGCCGACTACAAATACGACAACGACTTCGGCAACGCCTGGCTGAAGACCGGCTATGCCGGCTCCGGCGCCTTCAAGCTGCGCGAATGGCGGGCCAACGAGGTCGTCGTCATGGAGCGCAACGACAATTACCACGGCGAAAAGGCCAAGCTCGCCCGCGTCATCTATCGCAACATGAAGGAAAGCTCGGGCCAGCGCCTGGCGCTGGAGGCCGGCGATATCGACGTTGCCCGCAATCTCGAGCCGAACGACCTCGACGCCATCGCCAAGAACGCCGATCTCACCACCACCAGCGCGCCGAAGGGCACGGTCTTCTACATCAGCCTCAATCAGAAGAACCCGAACCTCGCCAAGCCGGAGGTTCGCCAGGCCTTCAAATATCTCGTCGACTATGATGCCTTGAGCTCGACCATCCTCAAGGGCATCGGCGAGATCCACCAGACCTTCCTGCCAAAAGGCGTGCTTGGCGAGCTGGACGAAAATCCGTTCAAATTCGACCTCGCCAAGGCCAAGGAACTGCTCGCCAAGGCCGGCATGGCCGACGGCTTCAGCGTCACCATAGACGTACGCAACACCCAGCCGGTGACCGGCATGGCGGAATCGTTCCAGCAGACGCTCGGCCAGGCCGGCGTCAAGCTGGAGATCATTCCCGGCGACGGCAAGCAGACGCTGACCAAATACCGCGCCCGCAATCACGACATCTATATCGGCCAGTGGGGCCAGGATTATTTCGATCCGAACTCCAACGCCCAGACCTTCGCCAGCAACCCCGACAATTCGGATGAAGGCAAGACCAAGACGCTGGCCTGGCGCAACGCATGGGATATTCCGGACTTGACCAAGCAGACCGAAGCGGCCCTGCTCGAGAAGGATCCGGCCAAACGCGCCGCAATGTATCAGGATCTGCAGAGGAAGATTCTCGAAACCAGCCCTTTCATCATCGTTCACCAGCAGCTGGAAGTGGCCGGCCTGCGCAAGAACCTCAAGGGTTTTGCGCTCGGCCCGAGCTTCGACACCAATTTCGTCAGCCAGATCACCAAGGAATGATGCCGGCGGACGCGCCGCATGAGTACTGTTGAAAGCGAAGCGACCGCAGGGCGCGGCAGCGCCCGCGCTGTCGCTGTCGCCTCGTCGATCGCCCGTTTCCTGGTCATCGCGATAACCACCTATCTCGGTCTTCTCGCGGTGACCTTCTTCATCGGCCGGGTCATCCCAATCGACCCGGTGCTGGCGGTGCTCGGCGACCGGGCGCCGGCCAATGTCGTCGAGCGCACCCGCCGCGAGATGGGGCTCGACCTGCCCCTGATCGAGCAGTTCTACATCTATGTGAAGAATGCCCTGAACGGCAATTTCGGCACCTCGGTGCTGACCACCAATCCGGTGATGACCGACATCCGCCGCGCCTTTCCGGCGACGATCGAGCTGGCGACGCTGGGAACGCTGATCGGTGCTTTGCTTGGTGTGCCGCTCGGCGTGCTGGCCGCGGTCCGGCGCGGCAGCATCATCGACCAGATCGTGCGGATCATCGGCTTGGTCGGCTACTCCGTGCCGATCTTCTGGCTGGGACTGCTGGCGCTCGTGCTGTTCTACGCCAGGCTGCAATGGGTGGCTTTTCCCGGCCGCCTCGATATCGTCTACGAATACACCTTCACCCCGATCACCGGCTTTTATCTCCTGGATGCGCTGTGGCAGCGACAGTGGGATGTGTTTCGCGATGCCTTCCGCCACATCATCCTGCCGGCCTCGCTGCTTGGCTATTTCTCGCTCGCCTATATCAGCCGGATGACGCGATCGTTCATGCTGAACGAGCTTGCCCAGGAATATATCGTCGCGGCGCGCGCCAAGGGCCTGTCGGAAACACGCATCATCTGGGGCCACGCGCTGCGCAACGCCGCCGTGCCGATGGTCACCGTGATCGCGCTCTCCTATGCCGGTCTGCTCGAAGGCTCGGTGCTCACCGAGACCGTGTTTTCCTGGCCGGGTATCGGCCTCTACATCACCAATTCCCTGCAGAACGCCGACATGAACGCCGTGCTCGGCGGCACCATCATCATCGGCTCGGTGTTCATCGGCATCAATCTCCTGTCCGACCTGCTCTACCGGGTGCTCGACCCAAGGACCAAGGTACGATGAGCGCTGAAGCAATCCAGAGCCGCCGCGACTGGCTGCTCAGCGAGCGGCCGGCGTCGCGCATGCAGGCCAGGCTCGGCCGCGCCTATGTCGCGTGGCGGCGCTTTTCAGCCAACCGGCTGGCGTTTCTCGGCCTGCTCATCATCATCGCTTTGCTGGTGGTCGCCGCCTTTGCCAATGTGCTGGCGCCCTATTCGCCGACATTCGGCGACCTCAAGGGCTCGCGGCTGCTGGCGCCAAGTGCCGAGCACTGGTTCGGCACTGACGACCTTGGCCGCGACATCCTTTCGCGCGTCATCTTCGGCTCGCGATGGACGCTTTACGTCGTCATTCTCGTCGCAGTCATCGCCGCTCCTATCGGCCTGCTGGTCGGCACCGTCGCCGGTTATGCCGGCGGCTGGATCGATGCGATCCTGATGCGTATCACCGACATCTTTCTCGCCTTTCCGAAGCTGATCCTGGCGCTGGCCTTCGTCGCCGCACTCGGCCCCGGCATCGAGAATGCGGTGCTCGCTATTGCCGTCACCTCATGGCCGCCCTACGCCCGTATCGCGCGTGCCGAAACGCTCACCGTGCGCAATTCGGATTACATCAAGGCGGTGCAATTGATGGGCGCCTCGCCGTTCCGCATCGTGCTGCGCCACATCATGCCGCTCTGCATCTCCTCGCTGATCGTCAGGGTGACGCTCGACATGGCCGGCATCATCCTGACCGCCGCCGGTCTCGGCTTCCTCGGCCTCGGCGCGCAACCGCCGCTGCCGGAATGGGGCGCGATGATCGCGTCGGGCCGCCGCTTCGTGCTCGACCAATGGTGGGTGGCCGGTGCACCGGGCTTTGCCATCCTCTTCGTCAGCCTCGGCTTCAACCTGCTCGGCGACGGCCTGCGCGACGCGCTCGACCCCCGCAGTGGTGACCAATGAGCACGCTTCTCGAGGTCGACGATCTGCGCGTCACCTTCCCGACGCGCACCGGCCGGATCGAGGCTGTGCGCGGCGTCTCCTTCTCGCTCGGCCGCGAACGGCTCGGCATCGTCGGCGAGAGCGGTTCCGGCAAGTCGCAGACCGGCCGCGCCATCATGGGCCTGACCCCGCCGCAGGCCGAGGTCACGGCCAGGAAACTTGCCTTCGACGGCACCGACCTGCTCGCGGCCTCGCCCCGCGACCGCCGGGCGCTGCGCGGCAAGCGCATCGCCATGATCCTCCAGGATCCAAAATACTCGCTCGACCCGGTGATGAGCATCGGCCGCCAGATTGTCGAGACGCTGCGCACGCATGAGAAGGTCGGCAAGGCGGAGGCCCGCGACCGGGCGCTCGCCATGCTGGAGGCGGTGCAGATTCGCGATCCCGCCCGTGTCTTCGACCTGCATCCGCACGAGGTGTCGGGCGGCATGGGCCAGCGCGCCATGATCGCCATGATGCTGATTGCCGGGCCGGAGATGATGATCGCCGACGAGCCGACCTCGGCGCTCGACGTCACCGTTCAGCTCGACGTGCTCGGCATCCTCGACAGGCTGGTCAGCGAGCGCGGCATGGGCCTGATCTTCATCTCGCACGATCTGCGCCTGGTCTCGTCGTTCTGCGACCGGGTGATCGTCATGTATGCCGGCAGGGTGGTCGAGCAGCTCAAGGCGTCGGAGCTCGGCCGCGCCCAGCATCCCTACACGCGCGGCCTGCTCAACTGCATGCCCAAGATCGGCGCCGACCGTCACCCGCTGCCGGTGCTCGACCGCAAGCCGGAGTGGGCGGCATGACGGCAGCACTTTCTGTCGACCGGCTGGAGGTGGTCTTCGACCGCTTTCGCGCGCTGAAGGGTGTCAGCCTCGAAGTGCAATCCGGCGAATCCTTCGGCCTGGTCGGCGAATCCGGCTCCGGCAAATCGACGCTGCTGCGGGCGATCGCCGGCCTCGCGCCGGCCGCTTCGGGCAGCATCACCGTCAACGGAAAAAAACTCGGCAAGCGCCGCGACAAGGCCTTCTATCGCGAGGTGCAGATGGTCTTCCAGGACCCCTACGGCTCGCTGCATCCGCGCCAAACCGTCGACCGACTGCTGCAGGAGCCGCTCGCCATCCACGGCTTTGCCGATGGCGAGAAACGCATCCAGCGGGCGCTCGACGAGGTCGGGCTCGGCACCGGCTTCCGCTTCCGCTATTCGCATCAATTGTCGGGTGGCCAGCGCCAGCGGGTGGCAATTGCGCGGGCGCTGATCCTCGAACCGGCGATCCTGCTGCTCGACGAGCCGACCTCGGCGCTCGACGCTTCCGTGCAGGCGGAGGTGCTCAACCTGTTGGAAGACATCCGGCGGCGGCGCAAGCTGACCTTCCTGATGGTCAGCCACGACCTCGCCATCATCACCCATATGTGCGAGCGGCTGATGGTGATGCAGAACGGCGAGGCGGTCGAGCATCTCACCGCTGATGACCTCGTCGAGCGCCGCGTCAGCAAGGATTATACGCGCAATTTGCTCAGGGCGAGCGACGGGTTTGTGCGGACTGCGTGAGTCAAATCAGCTGTCCGCGTCGCGAAGGAATGCGACCTTAGCGGCGGCAGGCCCAATGACCCGGCGACGGTGCCAACTTGAGGAAAACATGAAATAACGCCAGAACAAATCTGAACCACCACCAACCGAGAACGGGCGCCGGCCCGGTGAGGGAACATCATGAAGAACTCAGCCATCTCCGAACGCAAGAACCAGTCGATCTCGCGCGGCGTCGGCATGACCACGCAGATTTATGCCGACCGCGCCGAGAACTCGGAAATCTGGGATGTCGAGGGCCGTCGCTACATCGATTTCTCGTCCGGCATCGCCGTCGTCAACACCGGCCACCGCCATCCCAAGGTGATCGAGGCGGTCAAGGCGCAGCTCGACCGCTTCACCCATACCTGCCACCAGGTGGTGCCCTATGAGAGCTATGTCAGCCTGGCCGAACGGCTGAACGGCTTGCTGCCAGGCAAATTCGACAAGAAGACGATTTTCGTCACCACCGGTGCCGAAGCGGTGGAGAACGCCATCAAGATCGCCCGCAACGCAACCGGCCGTCCGGCGGTCATTGCCTTTGCCGGCGGCTTCCATGGCCGCACCTTCATGGGCATGGCGCTGACCGGCAAGGTTGTGCCCTACAAGGTCGGCTTCGGCGCCATGCCGGCCGATGTTTTCCACGCGCCGTTCCCGGTGGCGCTGCATGGGATCACGGTCGCCGATTCGCTGGCCGCGCTCGACCGGCTGTTCAAGGCCGATGTCGATCCGGCCCGCGTCGCCGCCATCATCGTCGAGCCGGTGCAGGGCGAGGGCGGATTTTACGAGGCGCCGCGCGACTTCATGACGGCGCTGCGCAAGATCTGCGACCAGCACGGCATGCTGTTGATCGCCGACGAGGTGCAGACCGGTTTTGCCCGCACCGGAAAGATGTTCGCCATGGATCATCACGAGGTGGCGCCCGACATCACCACCATGGCCAAGAGCCTTGCCGGCGGCTTCCCGCTGTCGGCGGTCACCGGCCGCGCCGAGATTATGGATGCGCCCAGCCCCGGCGGGCTCGGCGGCACCTATGGCGGCAGCCCGATCGGCGTTGCCGCGGCGCATGCCGTGCTCGACGTGATCGAAGAGGAAAAGCTCTGCGACCGCGCCAACACGCTGGGCAACCGGCTGAAGCAGCGGCTGCAATCGATCCGCGACGACACGCCGGAGATCGTCGATATCAGAGGCCCGGGCTTCATGAACGCTGTCGAGTTCAACGATGTGAAGAAGGGCCTGCCGTCGGCCGAGATCGCCAATGCGGTCCGGCTGAAGGCGCTCGACAAGGGCCTGATCCTGCTCACCTGCGGCGTCTACGGCAACGTCATCCGCTTCCTCGCGCCAATCACCATCCAGGACGGCGTCATGAACGAAGCGCTCGACATCCTGGAAAGCTCGATCCGCGAGGTCCGCGCCGCCTGAGCGGATCTTTCTTCCCTTGTTGTGGGAGAAGGGAAGGATCAGCGCAGAAAACCGCCGTTCGCCGGCATCAACACATCCTTATTCGGCGGCGCGGACGGGCTCTACCTGCTGGAAAGCGGCGAGCGCCGCCTTCAATCCGTCCGGTCCCGTCGCAACCGTCTGCGGCGTCGGCGAAAAGCCGGCGCCGAGCATCTTGCGGCCAAGCATGTGGTCGCCAGGCCGGTTGACCGATTCGATGCCGAGCAGACGATTCCCAGCATAGTGGTAGATGGAGAACCGGTTCTCGTTGACGTCGCCCAGCACGACATGGCTGTCGCCGCCCGAAATCAGGCCGACCATCTGCAGCTTGATGTCACCGATATCGGACCAGAACCACGGCACCGCCGCAAAGGCGTCCGCATGGCCGACAACGGTGCGTGCTGCAAGACGCGCCTGGTCGGTCGCATTCTGCACCGATTCCAGCCGCACATCGCCGCCGGTGAGCCAGTGCCGGTAGGAGGCGGCATCGCCGATGGCGAGGATTTCGGGCACCGACGTGCGCATCTGCTGGTCGACGCGGATGCCGTTGGCGATAGTGATGCCGGCGGCTTGGGCCAGTTCGACATTCGGCACGACGCCGATGCCGATGATGACCATCTGCGCCGGCAGCCGCTCGCCGGATGCGGTGATTGCCGCCGAGACATGGCCGTTCTCGGCTTCGAGCCGTGCAATCGTGGTGCCACTGAGAATGCGCACGCCGGTCGCTTCCAGCCGCTGCCGCACATGGCGCGCGATGATCGGCGCCACCGCCCGGCCGAGCAGCCGGTCGACCGCCTCGACCACGATGACCTTGCGGCCGGCCGCTGTGAGCGTCGCGGCGATCTCCAGCCCGATGAAGCCGCCGCCGAGGATGACGACATCCTCGCTCTGCGCGCTCAATTCGCGGATCAGGCGCGCGTCGGCGAGTGAGCGCAGCGACACCACGCCCGAAAAATCCGAACCCGGCAGCGACAGCATGCGCGGCCGCGAACCGGTCGCCAGGATCAGCCGGTCGAACGGCAGTGTGCCGCCATCCGATAGCTCCAGCCTGCGGCCGCCGGCATCGATGCGATCGATGCGGACGCCCGGCCGGTAGTCGATCGCGCTGCCGGTATAAAAAGCCTCGCCGCGCAGCGGCTGCGGTCTGGCCTCCTGATCCTTGATGAAGGTCTTCGACAGCGGCGGCTTGTGGTAGGGCAGTTCGTCCTCATCGCTGATGAGGATCACGGGTTCGTCGTAGCCGTCCTCGCGCAGGCTGGCGGCCGCTTGCACGCCCGCATGACCCGCACCGACAATGACCACACCGTTTTTCATCGCAGCCCCAATTCCTCATCTCTCCTAGGCGTTATCCAAGTCTAGGACGTCTCGCCAAGTGGCGATTGTCTGACGCCGCCGCAAGACCACCCTTGCGGGTCGCACCCGGAATGGCGGTCTGTCAATCGTTCGTTCGACGGCGGCGCGGCAAATACGGCTAAAGTTGATACTTGCAGTTTAGAATAATTCTAAACTGTTGTTTCAATTGGCTTTTCTCTCTGAAATTGGTTGACATCCGGCACCTTCATCGCTTTATGGAAGCGTGCGCGTCAAGTGCATCCCTTTGATGTCTGGGCCTTGAACCCTTTCGATTGGAGGCATTTCGATGTCTTTCTTCCGCAAACCGCGCTATGCCGCGGCCTGTATCTCGCTCAATGGCATGGCCTGCCTTGGCGCCGATTGCCTGCCGACGCGCCTTTGGCGCCGGCATTTTCACTGAATTCCCGAGGGAGATGACAATCATGAGAGCGATGATCACGGCGCGATATGGCAGCAGGCTTGCAGCGATCGGCGCCACGGTGGCCTTGACGGCGGCGATATTCGTGCTGCCGGCCAAGGCGGAAACCGATGCCAAGGCGGTCATCAAGACCTATTCCGATATTGCGCTCGCCAAATATGAGGATTCGCTGACGGCGGCGCAGGCGCTCGGCAAGGCCGTCGACGCGCTGCTCGCCAAGCCTTCGGTGGAAACGCTCACCGCCGCCCGCGAGGCCTGGAAAGCGTCGCGCGTTCCCTATCAGCAAACCGAAGTCTATCGCTTCGGCAACGCCATCGTCGACGACTGGGAAGGCAAGGTGAACGCCTGGCCGCTGGACGAAGGCCTGATCGATTATGTCGCCGAGAACTACGGCACCGAGTCGGACGCGAATGCGCTGTATACCGCCAATGTGATCGCCAACAAGTCGATCGAGATCGACGGCAAGAAGATCGACGCCACCAATCTTACTCCCGAGTTCCTCTCCGGCACGCTGCAGGAAGCCGGCGGCATCGAGGCCAATGTGGCGACTGGTTATCACGCCATCGAATTCCTGCTGTGGGGCCAGGACCTGCACGGCACCGGCCCGGGCGCTGGCGAACGGCCCTATACCGACTACGACCTCGCCAACTGCACCGGCGGCAATTGCGATCGTCGCGCGCAGTACCTGAAGTCGGCGAGCGAGCTTCTGGTTTCCGATCTGCAGGACATGGTCAACGACTGGAAGGAAGGCGGCGCCGCGCGCAAGAACCTTGTCGATGGCGAGCCGAAAGCCGGCATCTCGACCATCCTCACCGGTATGGGCTCGCTGTCCTACGGCGAACTCGCCGGCGAGCGCATGAAGCTCGGCCTGCTGCTGCACGACCCGGAAGAGGAGCATGACTGCTTCTCCGACAACACCTACGATTCCCATCTCTACGATGCCGTCGGCATTCGCGCCGCCTATAAGGGCAACTACACCCGCCTCGACGGCACCGTCGTCGAAGGACCGTCGGTATCCGACATGGTCAAGGAGGCCGATCCGGCGGTCGACAAGGAACTGTCGGACAAGCTGGATGTCACCGTCGCCAAGATGGAGGCCATCAAGGCGCGGGCGCTTGGCGGCGAGGCCTATGACCAACAGATCGGCGAAGGCAATACGCAAGGCAACGCCACTGTGCAGGCGGCGATCGACGCGCTGGTCGACCAGACCAAGTCGATCGAACGCGCCGTCGGCACCCTGAAACTCAATGCCATAGCCTTCGAGGGCTCGGACAGCCTCGATGCGCCGGACAAGGTGTTTCAGTAAGGCGTCGATGCCCGGAGCCCGAACCGAAAGTCCAGGCTCCACTAAGAAAATAAGCCACATGGCGCCGAGCACGCGCCGTCAGCCACACAGAGCAAATAATGCTGATCTGCCATTGCAACATCATCACCGAGAAGGAGATTGAGCAGACGATCGTCGGGCTGCTGGATCAGGATCCCTGGCAGCTCATCGTGCCGGCGAAGATCTATCATGCCATGCAGAAGCGTGGTCGCTGTTGCGGCTGCTTCCCAAATGTGGTCGAAACGATCATTCGGGTAACCGAAAATTACCACGCCCGCTCGGAGGCGAGCGGCGTGGACGTCGTTTCACACCTGGATCGCGTCAGAGGCCTGCGCGTCCAATACGGGAGCAGAACCCATGAAAGGCGAACAACAGATCATAGAGCGGCTTAACGAAGCTCTGTTTCTGGAACTTGGAGCAGTCAATCAGTACTGGGTGCACTTCCGGCTGCTGGAGGACTGGGGATACGCCAAGCTGGCAAAGAAGGAACGCGCGGAATCGATCGAGGAGATGCACCATGCCGACCGGCTCGTGGCCCGCATCATCTTCCTTGAAGGCCATCCGAACCTGCAGTCGGTAGCGCCGCTGCGCATCGGCCAGAATGTCAAGGAAGTGCTCGAATCGGATCTTGCCGGCGAGTATGACGCGCGCACTGCCTACAAACGGTCGCGCGAGATTTGTGACGAAGCAGGTGACTATGTGACGATGAAGCTGTTCGAGGATTTGTTGTCCGACGAGGAAGGTCACATCGACTTCCTCGAGACGCAACTCGACCTGCTCGCCTCGATCGGCGAGGAAAAATACGGCCAGCTCAACGCCGCATCGGCCGACGAGGCGGATTAGGGACATGCGGGAATGCGGCGCCGCTTAGACTACTTGCGCCGCTTGCGGCGGGCCGAGGATTGCGGCCTGCCGTCCCAGCACAACCCGCGATACGGCTGGCTTCGCCGGCTTTCGCCTGCCGTAGTGGTCGCGCTGACCGCCTCGGCGCTGGCCGGCGCGCCCGAACCGGCGGGTCTCGCCACCAGCCGTGCCGATCTGACGCCGAAGGATCTGGCGCGCGTCATTGCCATCGCCAGGCCGACCAGGGATTTCTCCAAGCCCGAGCAGTTCGAGCCGATGCAGGGCGGCGCCGGCACGTCGCGGAAAGGCGCCAACAAGGACGCTTTCTCGCAATCTTCCGCCAATATCACTTTCGAGGAACAAGGCACCTTCAAGCTCGGCAATGCTCTTTTCCGCAAGAACTGGGTGTCGTCGCCCTCGTCGACGCAGGCATCGGACGGGCTTGGTCCGCTGTTCAACGAGCGGGCGTGCCAGAATTGCCATCTGAAGGACGGTCGCGGTCATCCGCCGCAAGCCGACAGCGGCACCACCTCGATGTTCCTGCGGCTGGCGCGGCAGGCGAGCACCGAGGAGGAGAAAGCAGCGCTGGCCGCCGGCAAGGTGCTCAACTTCCCTGATCCGGTCTACGGCTCGCAATTGCAGGAACTGGCCGTTCCGGGCCTTCGCGGCGAAGGCAGGATGCGTGTCGTCTATCAGGAGCAAAAAGTCACCCTGCCGGACGGCACCGTGGTTTGGCTGCGCAAGCCGAGCTATTCGGTCGATGATCTTGCCAACGGGCCGCTCGATCCGCACACCACGCTTTCGCCGCGCTTGACGCCGCCGATGATCGGCCTCGGGCTGGTCGAGCAAATCGCGCCGGCCGACATTCTCGCCAGTGCCGATCCGGACGATCGCAACAGTGACGGCATCTCCGGCAAGCCCAACATCGTGCGCGACGGCCACAGCGGCGAGCCGACGCTCGGCCGCTTTGGCTGGAAGGCGCAGACCCCTTCGATCCGCCAGCAAGCGGCGGACGCATTTGCCGGCGACATCGGCATTTCGACGCCGGAAGTGCCGAACCACTGGGGCGATTGCACCGCGGCCGAAAAGAACTGCTTTGCCATGGCCAACGGCGTCCAGAAGCGCCTCGGCCCGGTCGAGGCGCCGCCGCCGGTCATGGACCTGGTCACCTTCTATTCGCAAAACCTCGCCGTGCCGGCGCGGCGCGATCTCGACAAGCCCGATGTGCTGGCCGGCAAGAAGCTGTTCTACGACATGGGCTGCATTTCCTGCCATACGCCGAAATTCGTCACCCGCCGCGGCACGCCCAACAAGGCACAGGCCTTCCAGCTGATCTGGCCCTATTCCGATTTTCTGCTGCACGACTTGGGGCCGGGCCTCGCCGACGGGCAAGCGGTGGGCGATGCCAGCGGGAGCGAATGGCGCACGCCGCCGCTGTGGGGCATCGGTCTTACCCAGACCGTCAACGGCAACACCTTCTTCCTGCACGACGGGCGGGCGCGCACGCTGACCGAGGCGATCCTGTGGCATGGCGGCGAGGGGCAGAAGGCGCGCGACCGCTTTGCCGCCGCCGCCGCGCCCGATCGCGCCGCATTGGTCAAATTCCTGGAGTCGTTGTGATGTCGAAGCGTCTGGCGTTTGTCCTGGTTCTCCCGCTGGTCCTCGCCGGCGCATTGCCGGCGTCCGCAGCGGTGAAGGCTTCCGACGTGATCCAGCGAGCAATCGACGGCTTTGTCCGCCCGGCCTATGCACGCCTGCAAGACCATGCCGACAGCCTGAGCAAGGCAGTGCGCACGCTGTGCGACGCGCCTTCGCAGGACCATCTCGATGCGGCGCGCGCCGAATTCTCCGGCACCGTGGATGCCTGGTCGGTCGTCGAGATCATCCGCATCGGACCGATCACGCAGAACAACCGGCTGGAACGCATGCTGTTTTGGCCGGACCGCAAGAGCATCGGCCTGAGGCAGGTGCAGGCGGCGTTGGCCAGTAAAGACCGGACCGCCGCCGATCCGGCCCATCTGGCGACAAAGAGCGTCGCCATGCAAGGGCTCGGCGCGCTGGAATTCGTGCTTTACGGCGATGGCGCCGAGCGGCTCGCCGGCAAGGACGATCCCTATCGCTGCGCTTACGGCGCGGCCGTCGCCGGCAACATCGAAACGATTGTCGCCGAGGTCAGCGACGCCTGGAACAAGCCCGACGGCTTTGCAGCACTTTGGGCCAATCCGGGGCCGCAAAACGCACTCTACCGCGACGGCACGGAAGCGGTGACCGAATTGGTCGGCGTCTTCATCAACGAACTGGAGATGGTCCGTGACGTGCGCCTGAAAGGTTTTCTGGGCAGTAGCCCGCAGGCCGACAAGCCGAAACAGGCGATCTACTGGCGTTCACAAAACACCGCGCGTTCGCTGACCGGAAATCTTTCGGGCATGGACGCTCTGTTCCAAGCTTCGCAGCTTGGCGACGCGCTGTCGCCCGATGCGCGCTGGATGGCGGAATCGATCCACATCCAGCTCGTCAACGGCGCCGCCGACGCCACCGCCATCAGAGGCCCGATCGACAAGGCGCTTGCCGATCCGGCGCTGCGCCAGAAGCTCGACCACTTCTCGCTTGTGACATCCAGCCTGTCGACCCTCATCGGCACCAGGCTAACCGCCGAATTCGGCCTGACCGCCGGGTTCTCGTCGCTCGACGGAGACTGATTCTGAAAACGTCGCTGATCGACCGCCGCGACTTCCTGAGGGCTGCCGGGGCAGGCTTTGTTGCCGCGATGGCGCCGTCGGCATGGGCGAAGACGCTTGCCGCCGACGCCGTCTTCGCCACCGCTTTCGTCAAGCGCGACGGCAGCTATGGCGCGGCGATCCTGTCCGAGGCCGGCAAGGTGCTGCATGCCATCGACCTGCCCGCCCGCGGTCACGACGTCACCTTCGATCCGCTGTCGAAACGCTCGGTGGTCTTTGCCAGGCAGCCCGGCACTTTCGCGGTTGTGTTCGACCATACCGGCCGCGACGAGCCGCTGACCATTGCCAGCATCAGTGGCCGGCATTTCTTCGGCCACGGCGTGTTTTCGACCGACGGTGCGCTGCTCTACACCACCGAGAACGATTTCGACAATGCCGCCGGCGTGGTCGGCGTCTATGACACGCGTGCGAAATTCAAGCGCGTTGGCGAGTTCCCGACCTATGGCATGGGTCCGCACGAGCTGCTGCTGCTCGGCGATGGCAGGACGATTGCCGTCGCCAATGGCGGCATCGAGACGCATCCCGATTATGGCCGCGCCGAGCTCAACATCGCGACGATGAAGCCATCTTATGTGCTGGTCGACCGCCTTACCGGCGACCTTGTCGAAAAGCACGAATTGCCGCCGGCGCTGCACCAGCTTTCGATCCGGCATATGGATACCTACAAATCCGGCGCGGTCTGGTTCGGCTGCCAGTACAGGGGGCCGGGCGGCGATCGTCCGTTGCTGGTCGGCCGCGCCGCGCGCGGCAAGGCTCTGCAACTGCTCGACATGCCGCAGGACGTGCTGTCCGGCTTCAGGAATTACATCGGCTCGGTCGCCGCCAACCCTGCTGCCGGTACCGTCGCGGTGTCCTCGCCGGAAGGCAACTCGCTTGCCATCATCGATGCGGCCAGCGGCCGGATCGTCGCCACCAGCGCACTGGCCGAGGTCTGCGGCGTGGCGCCCGACGGGGCGAGCTTCATGGCGACGACCGGCACGGGGCAGATAGCCCAAGCCGGCGGCGCGACACGGTCCGAGCCGGACTATGTCTGGGACAATCACATGCTGCGCATCGACCAGGCCGCATAGTGCGGCACTGGTTCATTGACGGTTGTGGTCGCCGAGAGTTACCTCTTTTTGGGCGAGGTCGAAGCGAAGCCGCCAAACGCATTATGCATTATCCCCTTGCAGGGACGAGCCATGGCAGGCACAGGGAAATTGTCTTTCGAACCCCCTGTGCCCCAAGCGGGCGCTGCCAACCGGCCGTCTCATGAAGTTGCTTGCCATCGATTGTGCCGCCAATCTCTGCGCCGCCTGTGTCTACGACGCCGCGGCCGGGAAGGAACTCGGCCGCTCGGTGCTCGATCTCGGCAAGGGCCATGCCGAACATCTGATGGCTGTGATCGAAGAGGCGTTGACGACCGGCGGCACCGACTATGCCGGTCTTGGCGCCATCGCTGTCTCCACCGGCCCGGGCTCCTTCACCGGCCTGCGCGTCGGCGTCTCGGCGGCGCGGGGCCTGGCGCTGGCGCTGAAAATCCCGGCAATCGGGGTGACGACGCTGGAAGCGCTGGCGGCGCAGGCGAAAGAGACATTTCCCGGCCGCGCCGTGCTGGCCGCGCTCGACGCCGGCCGCGAGGAGATCCATGCAGCGCTTTACGACGAAGCATCCGTTTTAATTTATGGTCCCGCGGTGGCCACGCTTTCGCAAGCCGCCGCCATGGCGGTTGACGGGTTTCCGGTTCTGGCCGGCACCGCGGCCACGCAAATTGCTGCATCGGCCGGGCGCGCCTTCGACGTCGGCCCGACAAGCGCCACTACGGATATCGCAATCTATGCCCGGCTGGCCGCTACCAAGAGTGAAGGCGAAAAGCCGAAACCGCTTTATCTGCGCGGAGCTGACGCCAAGCCGCAGGCCGGGTTTATCCTGTCCAGGAAGAAAGCCGGGAAGAAAAACTGATGCGCATTCCTTTCCTCCAGCCGCGCCGCAGGGACTTTGCGCTCGAGCCGCTGACGGTCGCCGACAGTGCGGCCCTGTCGGTGCTGCATCGCGAGGATTTCGTTCGGCCGTGGAGTGATGACGAATTCGCCGCGCTGATCGAGCAGGACACGGTGTTCGGCTATGCCGCGCGCGAGACCGGCCAGGGTGCCAAGCCGCCGGTCGGTTTCGTGCTGGCGCGCCTGGCGGCCGGCGAAGGCGAGGTCCTGACTGTCGCGGTGGCGCGCTCCCATCGCCGCCAGGGCCTTGGCTGGCAACTGATGGATGCGGTGCTGCGCGAACTGCATGCGCAACGCGCCGAGGCGCTTTTCCTCGAGGTCGACGAGACCAACGTCGCCGCGATCGCGCTCTATCGGCGACTGGGATTCCGCGAGGTCGGCAAACGTGCCAACTACTACAGATCGCCCGAGCACGGCCCGACCGGAGCGCTTGTCATGCGCCGCGATCTTCGCTAGCGCATCGGCCCGCAAATCGGAACCGATTCTCGGAAAGCACGATGCGCAGGTTGAGATGCGCAGATTAAAAAGCGCTAGAGCGTGCTTGGACGTCCAGTTGGACGCGTCGCTCTAGCCAGAACTCGGGACAGGGCCAAGAGCGAATGATCGGAAAAATCAGGATTTTCCTGGCGCTGGGCCTCGTTGTCGCAGGCTCGTTGATCCTCGTGCCGTTGCAGATCCTGTCGATGAAGACCGGCCTGTGGCGCGAGACGTTCATCCTGAAGATCTGGCACCGGCTCATCATCCGGGCGCTCGGCATGCGCATCCACGTCAAGGGGACCTTGTCCAATCAGCGCCCGTTACTGGTTGCGTCGAACCACGTTTCATGGACCGACATCATGGTGCTGGGGTCGATGGCCGACGTGACGTTCATCGCCAGGGCCGACATGGCCGGCTGGCCGTTGATCGGCATGTTGTCGAAGCTGCAGCGCACCGTTTTCATCGAGCGCGAGCGCAAACGTTCGTCGGGCGACCAGGCGAGCGAGATCGCCAGCCGCATGGCCAAGGGCGACGCCATGGTGCTGTTTGCCGAAGGTTCGACCAGCGACGGCAACATGATCTTGCCGTTCAAGAGCACGCTGTTCGGCGCCGCCTCGATGGCGATTTCGGAAGGGGCGGCCGAAACGGTCTTCATCCAGCCGGTGGCGATCGTCTATACGCGCCTGCACGGCGTGCCGCTCGGCCGCAGGCACCGGCCGATTGCCGCCTGGATCGGCGACGAGGATTTGATGCCGCATCTCAAGGTGCTGATGGCGGAGGGCGGGCTCGATGTCGAAGTGCATTTCGGCGAGCCGGTCGCCTTCTCCAAGGGCTCCGGGCGCAAGGAAACGGCCAGGCTGATGGAAAGTCAGGTGCGTGATATGGTGCAGGCGGCGCTCGCCGATCCGCGCCCGAGCCGGTAAGCCGGAAAAGCTCCAGCGCTTTGCGCGTCCAAAGGAGGCGCGGCGCTGTAAGGCAGAATCGTCTGTTTTTTGTCGGGGAAAGGCGTTAGAAGCCGCCAGATGGAATTGAACACGATCGAACGGGACGACATCGATACTGCGACCGAAACTGCGGTCGCGCCGCCTGCCGCGAGCCGGAAGGTCTTCGTCAAGACCTATGGCTGCCAGATGAACGTCTACGATTCGCAGCGCATGACCGACGCGCTGGCCGCCGACGGCTATACTGCGACGGATGCGATCGGCGAGGCCGATCTGGTGCTGCTCAACACCTGCCATATCCGCGAGAAAGCCGCCGAAAAGGTCTATTCCGAACTCGGCCGCATTCGTGAGATGAAGGCCGAACGGGCTCGGGCCGGCCGCGAGATGCTGGTCGGCGTCGCCGGCTGCGTGGCGCAGGCCGAGGGCTCCGAGATCATCCGCCGCTCGCCTTCTGTCGATCTGGTCATCGGCCCGCAGACCTACCATCGGCTGCCCGACGTGCTGGCACGGGTGCGCGGCGGCGAAAAGATCGTCGAGACGGACTACGCCATCGAAGACAAGTTCGAGCATCTGCCGCAGCCGAAGCGCGCCGAGATCATCAGGCGCGGCGTCACCGCGTTCCTGACGGTGCAGGAAGGCTGCGACAAGTTCTGCACCTTCTGCGTGGTGCCCTATACCAGAGGCTCGGAAGTGTCGCGGCCGGTGGCGCAGATCGTCGCCGAGGCCGAGCGGCTGGCGCAAGCCGGCGTGCGCGAGGTGACGCTGCTTGGACAGAACGTCAATGCCTGGCACGGCGAAGGCGAAGCCAAAGGGGGCAAGACCGTGGAATGGGGTCTCGGCCGCCTGCTGTTCCGGCTGGCCGAGATTCCCGGGCTGGCGCGGTTGCGCTACACCACCAGCCACCCGCGCGACATGGACGACGAATTGATCGCCGCTCACCGTGACTTGCCGGCGCTGATGCCCTATCTGCATTTGCCTGTGCAATCCGGCTCCGACCGCATCCTCAAGGCGATGAACCGCAGGCATACGGCAAAAGATTATTTGACGCTGCTCGACCGGATCCGCGCCGCACGGAGCGATATCGCGCTTTCGGGCGACTTCATTGTCGGCTTTCCCGGCGAGACGGATGCGGATTTCGAGGCGACGA
This sequence comes from Mesorhizobium sp. WSM4810, assembly GCF_055811235.1. Lineage (NCBI taxonomy): Bacteria > Pseudomonadati > Pseudomonadota > Alphaproteobacteria > Hyphomicrobiales > Phyllobacteriaceae > Mesorhizobium > Mesorhizobium sp. WSM4810. The sequence continues at coordinate 53,988 of NZ_JBVVQV010000029.1, forward strand.
TGGACCTTGTCCACCAGGTGAACTATGCCTCGGCCTTCTCGTTCAAATATTCGCCGCGCCCCGGCACGCCGGGCGCGGAAATGGCCGATCATGTGCCGGAAGCGGTCAAGGACGAGCGCCTGCAGCGACTGCAGGCGCTGTTGCTGACCCAGCAGCAGGAGTTCGGCGCCAGCCTGGTCGGCAGCACCATCGACACGCTGATCGAGAAGCCGGGCCGCCAGGCTGGCCAGAAGGTCGGCCGCTCACCGTGGCTGCAGCCGGTTATTGTTGATGAAAAGTCCGGCGAAATCGGTGAGATTATCCAGGTACGAATCACGAAGACGGGTTACAACAGCCTGTTCGCCGAATTGGCCTGAAGGTCTCGGCAGATGAGGAGAGACGGTTGAGCGCTGCGGAAGTGAAGAACCTGCCCCAGAACCTACCATCGGGGGCTTCGGATATGGCGCACATCGTTCTGACTTTCGACAACAACAAGCTTGCCAGCGCCCTTTATGGCCAGTTCGACGAGAATCTGGCCAGGCTCGAGCAGAAGCTTGGCGTCGATATCCGCTCGCGCGGCAACCAGTTGACCATCAAGGGCTCCGCCTCGGCCGCCGAGCAGGCGCGCCGCGCCCTGGATAATCTCTACGGCATTCTCCAGAAAGGCGCTGACATCGGCCAGTCGGACGTCGACGGCGCCGTGCGCATGGCGATCGCCGCCGACGACCAGCTGACGCTGCCGACGCTGGAGCGCAAGGGCAAGGTGTCAGCCGCCCAGATATCGACGCGCAAGAAGACGATCTATGCCCGCTCGCTCAACCAGGACGCCTATATGCGCGCGCTGGAGCGGTCCGAGCTCGTCTTCGGCATCGGCCCGGCTGGCACTGGAAAAACCTTCCTGGCGGTGGCGCATGCGGCGATGCTGCTCGAACGTGGCATGGTCGAGCGCATCGTGCTGTCGCGGCCTGCCGTCGAGGCCGGCGAGCGGCTCGGCTTCCTGCCCGGCGACATGAAGGAGAAGGTCGATCCCTATCTGCGGCCGCTCTATGACGCGCTTTACGAGATGATGCCGGCCGACAAGGTCGAGCGGGCGATTGCCGCCGAGGTGATCGAGATCGCGCCGCTGGCCTTCATGCGCGGCCGCACGCTGGCGCACTCCGCCGTCATCCTCGACGAGGCGCAGAACACCACGCCGATGCAGATGAAGATGTTCCTGACCCGTCTCGGCGAGAATTCGCGCATGATCGTCACCGGCGATCCGACCCAGATCGACCTGCCGCAAAACACCAAATCCGGTCTGGTCGAGGCGCTCAGGATCCTCGACGGCGTCACCGGCATGGTGACGGTGCGCTTCAACGAAGGCGACGTCGTCAGGCATCCGCTGGTCGCCGAGATCGTCAAGGCCTACGACCGCGACGGCAAGCTGGCCCGGGGCCTGGGCGCCGAAGGCTGAAGATGCAGCCTTATGGCTGAGGACAAAAAATCTGTAGGCGGGGATCTTCCGGTCCCCGTCGACATCGATATAGCAGTCGAAGCGGGCGACTGGCCCGATGAGGCCGCGCTGACGCGGCTGGTCGATCGCGCCGTTGCCGCCGCGTTTGCCGAAACCGGCGCGGCCGGCCGTTCCGAGCTCAGCATCGTTTTTTCTGACGATGCCCACATCCGCAGTCTCAATGCGGGATGGCGCGGCAAGGACAAACCGACCAACGTCCTGTCTTTCCCGGCTTTTCCGCTCGCCAAGGGCCGTCCGCTGCCGCCCATGCTCGGCGACATTGTGCTGGCCGCCGAGACGGTCGCGCGGGAAGCCGCACTGGAAGACAAGCCTGTCGACAACCATATCACCCATCTCGTCATCCATGGCCTGCTGCATTTGCTGGGCTACGATCACGAGACCGACGCCGAGGCCGAAGAAATGGAAGCCGTCGAACGCGCAGCACTTGCAAGGCTTGCCATTCCCGATCCCTACGCGTAACTAAAAAGATCAAATGACCGGACGACGATGAACGACAAACCAGAGACTGCCGCCCACCCAGACGCCGGCAGTGCGACCAAGCCATCCGAACAGACGGAAGAGGACTCTAGTCCGAGTACCACGACCGGCAGCTTCGCCAGCGAGCCATCGCCTGCCGGTCCTTCCCTGTTCGATCGCGTGCTCGGCCTGTTCAGGCAGCGCAACGGCACCAGCCTGCGCGAGGAGATCGCCGACGCGCTTGCCGAAACGGCGAGCGATGCCGGCGCCTTTTCGCCCGGCGAACGGGCCATGCTCAACAACATTCTGCGCCTGCGCGAGGTTCGCGTCGAGGATGTCATGGTGCCGCGCGCCGACATCGAGGCGGTCGAGATCACGACGAACCTGGGCGATCTTCTGGGACTGTTCGAGCAGTCCGGCCATTCCCGCATGCCGGTCTATTCGGAGACGCTCGACGACCCGCGTGGCATGGTCCACATCCGCGACGTGCTCGCTCACATCACCAAGCTGGCCCGCGTCAGAAAGAGCAGGACGACCAGGAAAGCCGCCCCTGCCACGCTTCTCGATCTCGCCAAGGTCGATCTCACGCGCACCATCGGCGACCTGACCCTGATCCGCCCGGTGCTTTTCGTGCCGCCGTCGATGCTCGCCTCCGACCTGATGGGGCGCATGCAGGCGATGCGCACCCAGATGGCGCTGGTCATCGACGAATATGGCGGCACCGATGGTCTGGTCTCGCTCGAGGATATCGTCGAGATGGTGGTCGGCGACATCGAGGACGAGCACGACGAGGACGAGCCGATGATCACCCAGACCGGCGAGGGCGTGTTCGTCGTCGACGGCAAGGCCGAGATCGACGATGTCGCCAAGATGATCGGCGAGGATTTTGCCGCCGGCGAGCATGGCGAATATGTCGACACGATCGGCGGCATGATCTTCAACACGCTTGGCCGGGTCCCTGCACGCGGCGAAGTGGTGCAGGCCATCCCCGGCTTCGAATTCCATGTGCTCGACGCCGATCCACGCCGCGTCAAGCGTGTGCGCATCGTGGAGACCCAGAAAAGCGAGCGCCGGCGGCGCGCCGTCCGCGCCGAGCAGGCTTGAAAGACGCCGCTCGCCCGATGATGGTCGACGATCCGTTCAAGCGCTCAACCTTGGGCTCCGGCATATTCTACAGGAATCCGCGCGCCGCCTTGATCTGGCTTGAAAAGGCTTTCGGCTTCGAGCCGAGCATGGTGGTCAGCGACGCTGATGACAGGCTCGTCCATTCCGAGATGCGGTTCGGTGACGGCTATATGATCGTCGATTCCGAATGGGCCGACCATGTAGCCAGTCCCGCGTCGGTCGCCGGCAAGAACACGCAGTCGGTTTATGTGCGCCTCAAGGACGGCCTACGGCGGGAGCCGAGATCGTCCAGGAGCCGGCTGACCAGTTTTACGGTGAACGGCAGTACAGGGCGTGCGATCCTGAAGGTCACGTCTGGACATTTTCCCAGACCGTACGCGTTGTTCCATGCGAGGAGGCTGAACGGCTGGGCGATCTGCAGATTGAAGGCTGGCACCGACTAGAATCCTCGGGCTGAATTTCAGCAATGGGTGGGAAGCGGTCTCGAACTACCGAACCAATTCGGACGCTGTCCTGAGTACTAGGAGAATGTCTGATGTCGTGGAAACTCGATGAGACCGTGGAAACATCCGCGGGCGCTGTGGCAGCGGGTCAATTTGGTAGTGGACCCGCGCTTGTGCTGGCTCACGGCTGGCCGTGGTCTTCGTTCTCATGGCATCGGATTATTCCAGATCTTGCAAGGCGGTATCGTGTCCACTGGTACGATATGCCCGGATACGGGCGATCCGACAAACGCGCGGAGCAGCGCACCTCACTCGATGTGCAAGGAGAAGTATTCGCCGAGATGCTCGCGCATTGGGACCTTGAGCAGCCCACCGTTGTTGCCCATGATTTCGGCGGAGCGACGACGCTACGGGCGCATTTGCTGCATGGCTGCGACTTCGAGCGGTATGTCCTGATGAATGTCGTTGCCATGCGCCCTTGGGGATCGGAGTTCTTCGATCATGTCGGTCGCCATGTGGATGCCTTTCTGGGCCTGCCGCCGCATATCCACAGAGCGCTCGTGGAAGCATATATCAAGGGGGCGATCGTAAATGACATCGCGCCCGGAGATTTCGAGAAACTTGTCGAGCCGTGGCTTGCCGAGGAGGGACGAGGAAGCTTCTATCGGCAATTCGCGCAAGCCGACGAAAAATATACCGCCGAAGTCGAGCCGGCGTTCGGTGATATCAGGTGTCCGGTAAAGATAATTTGGGGCAAGGACGATCCATGGATCCCGCTGGAGCGAGGCAAAGCGCTTCATACGCTGATCCCGCAGGCATCGTTCGAAACATTACCTGGCGTCGGTCACTTGCCTCAGATCGAAGCCCCGGATCTCGTGCTGGAGCGGCTGAACGCATTTCTATCACGCGCATTATAGTGATACACCGGCACGTGCGGTCTGCGCGACAATTCACATGCGACACTTATCTTGCCGGCGTCAGTCGCCCCACCTATCCAGCAGACCTAATCCGGCAGTCTGGCTGAAGCATGGCCGTTTGGAGCGTGGACTGCGGCCTGATAAATCTTCTGCCGTGATTCGCACGACTCGGAAGCATCGATGAAGCGCCTGGCCGGCCGGATAATTCTGCTGTGGGGCTGGCGCCGCGCGCTTGTGGCGTTTCTTGCCGGTGCGCTGGCGGTTCTTGCCCAGGCGCCTTATGATTTCTTCGCCGTCTGTTTCGTTTCGTTTCCGCTGCTGGTCTGGCTCCTCGACGGGGCAACCGGCGAAGCCTCCGATGGCTGGTTCCGGCATTTGCGGCCGGCCTTCGCCGTCGGCTGGTGGTTCGGCTTCGGCTATTTTCTCGCCGGATTGTGGTGGATCGGCTCAGCACTCCTAGTCGAGGCCGACAGTTTCGCCTGGGCGCTTCCCTTCGCAGTGGTCGGAATTCCGCTGGCGCTCGCCTTTTTCTATGGCTTCGCGACAGCGGTTGCCCGGCTGCTGTGGAGCAACGACATCGGCCGCATCGCCGCCCTTGCTTTCGGCTTCGGCTTGGCGGAATGGCTGCGCGACTTTCTGTTCACCGGCTTTCCCTGGAATGCCGTCGGCTACGCGGCGATGCCGGTGCCCTTGCTTATGCAGAGCGTGTCGGTGACCGGCATGGTCGGCATCAACGCGCTGGCGGTCTTCGTCTTTGCCTTGCCGGCCCTGCTTGCGGCGCGCCGGCATATCCGCCTTGGGGGTGCACTGGCTGCCGTTCTCGTCGCGGCCCATGTCGGCTTCGGCTATGTCAGGCTTGCTGCCAAGGTCGAACCCGCAACCCGCGCAATCGACGTCCGCATCGTGCAGCCGGCCGTCGACCTCAGCGAAAAGTGGGACCCTTCAGTGCCCGACCGGATTTTCGCTACACTGATGGGGCTTTCGGCCAAGGCGCCAGAGACTGGTCATGCCAAGCCGCAATTGATCCTGTGGCCGGAAACCTCCGTGCCGTTTTTTTTCGCCGAACGTCCCGATGCCCTGACCGCGCTGGGAGAGATGCTTGGCGACGGCCAGACGCTGATCGCCGGCGTCGTCCGGGAGGAAGGCGGGTCGGCGGATGATGCCGACAGGCGGTACTACAATTCGGTGGTGGCGATCGACGACAAGGGTCAAATCGCCGATGCAGTCGACAAGGTTCATCTGGTCCCCTTTGGCGAATATCTGCCTTTTGCCGACCTGCTTGGCCGCTTGGGGCTCAAACAACTCGTCGCCGGGCCGACAACCTACGCGGCGGGCAATGAGCGGCACCCGATCGCGTTGCCCGGCGGCATCCGCGTGCTTCCGTTCATTTGCTACGAAGTCATCTTTCCCGATCTGGTGGCGGTTGACGCAACGTCAGCTGAGCTTATTGTGAATGTCACGAACGACGCGTGGTTCGGTGACACGCCGGGTCCGTACCAGCATTTCAGGCAGGCGCAGATTCGTGCGGTGGAGAACGGGGTGCCATTGTTGCGTGCAGCCAATAACGGCATTTCCGCTGTCGTCGATCCGCGCGGACACATCCTCGACGCGCTGGCGATCGACGCCCGCGGAGCCATCGATGTCCACGTGCCGATTTCCAATCGAGCCATCGTTTCTTCCAGCCAAAGACGCATTAATGGACTGATGATCATGTTGCTGTTCGCTCTCGCCGCTTTCACAATGAATGTAAGGCAACGGCTACGGGCGAATTGACAGTCGACACATTAGAAACTCATACTGTAACCGCCTGAAATTTCTCGAAGTCAGCACGTCGGTTCTGTTGGGGCACTGGCCGCCGGCTTCGTTTTGGGCAGAAAAAACACAAAAAGCCGGAAAAATTCGGCGAGGAAAAAATGGCAGAAGAAAACAAGAAGAAGCCGAATCCTATCGACATCCATGTCGGAAGTCGCATCAGGCTTCGTCGCAATATGTTGGGAATGAGCCAGGAAAAGCTGGGCGAGAACCTCGGTATAACGTTTCAGCAGATACAGAAATACGAAAAGGGTACCAATCGCGTTGGCGCCAGCCGTTTGCAGGCAATCGCCTCGATACTGGGTGTGCCTGTCGCTTTCTTTTTCGAGGACGCGCCGGGCCAGGAGGCCGTGGGCAACCGCGGATTTGCCGAGGATGCATCAATGGCTTCTGCCGTCGAATTCTGCGGCAGTCCCGAAGGTCTTCAACTCAACCGGGCCTTCGTCAAGATCACCGACGTGAAGATACGCCGCAAGGTTATCGAGCTTGTGAAGGCCCTTTCCTCCGACGCAGTCGATTGATTACGCAGATTGGTCTGGGTCGATTGATCGGGTAGCCGTTGAAAAGTCGAAGATAGCGAAGCCGTCATTGCGGGCAGGCAATTTCTTGCGATCTCGCGCATCGTGAAATTTACATCCCGCAGGCGTGCAGGAGGGCGGATCGATTTTGCTCGACAGCCATGCTCAAAGTCTTTCTCCATCAACGTGTTGAAGCTAAAGCACGTGCTGGAGCCAAGCAGGCTGGCGGCATCCTGCCGGCGGTCAAAGTGGTACAAGATAATGGTGCCCACCGCTTGACGAGCGCTGCTCGACACAGCTAACACGTGGCGCGCCAATCGGCAGCGTGCCGATGATTTTTCAAGAGGGGACACCCGTGACGCGGCAAAACTATCTATTCACCTCGGAATCCGTTGCCGAGGGTCATCCCGACAAGGTCTGCGACCGTATCTCCGACGAGATCGTCGATCTGGTCTATCGCGAGGCCAGAAAGACCGGCATGGACCCCTGGAAGGTCCGCGTCGCCTGCGAAACGCTGGCGACCACGAATCGCGTCGTCATCGCCGGCGAGGTGCGCGTCCCCGAGACCCTGCTCAAGAAGGACAAGGGCGGCAACATCCTGATGGATGCCGCCGGTCATCCGCTCGTCAATCCGGCCAAGTTCAAGTCGGCCGCCCGCAAGGCGATCCGCGAAATCGGCTATGAACAGGCTGGTTTCCACTGGAAGACGGCAAAGATCGAGGTTCTGCTGCATGGCCAGTCGCCGGATATCGGCCAGGGCGTCGACAATGCCTCCGACCGGCAAGGCGAGGAAGGGGCCGGCGACCAGGGTATCATGTTCGGCTATGCCTGCCGCGAGACCCCGGATCTGATGCCGGCGCCGATCTACTACAGCCACAAGATCCTCGAACTGCTGGCCGCCGCGCGCCATGAAGGCAACGGCGATGCCGGCCGGCTCGGGCCGGACGCCAAGAGCCAGGTCACCGTCCGCTATATCGACGGCAAGGCGGCGGAAGTGACGCAGATCGTGCTGTCCACCCAGCATCTCGACGCCAACTGGGATTCGAAGAAGGTTCGCAACGTCGTCGAACCCTATATTCGCGAGGCGCTGGGCGACCTGAAGATCGCCGACAGCTGCAACTGGTACATCAACCCGACAGGCAAGTTCGTCATCGGCGGGCCCGACGGCGACGCCGGCCTGACCGGGCGCAAGATCATCGTCGACACTTACGGCGGTGCTGCGCCTCATGGCGGCGGGGCTTTTTCCGGCAAGGACACCACCAAGGTCGACCGTTCCGCGGCCTATGCGGCCCGCTACCTCGCCAAGAACGTGGTGGCGGCGAAGCTCGCCGATCGCTGCACCATCCAGCTTTCCTACGCCATAGGCGTGGCCCAGCCGCTGTCGGTCTATGTCGACCTGCACGGCACCGGCAGGGTCGATGAGGCAAAGCTCGAGCAGGCGCTGCGCACCGTGATGGATCTGTCGCCGTCCGGCATCCGCCGCCATCTCGATCTCAACAAGCCGATTTATGCCAAGACGTCGTCTTATGGTCATTTCGGCCGCAAGGCCGGCCGCGACGGGTCCTTCTCCTGGGAAAAGACCGACCTCGCCAAGGCTCTGAAGGACGCACTCGCCGAAGCGCCTGCCGAAGCAGTCGCGGCCTAGCCGCGGCGTCCATAGATCCGGAAGACATGGATCCGAAAGACCGGCCAAGCCGTGCGACCGAAGCATTTTTCGGTCGCCGGCGCGGCAAGGCCATCCGTCCGCAGCAGGCAGCGGCACTGGAAAGCGGTTTTAGCACTTACCGGCTTGATCTGACGGCCGGACCGCCGGCCGACTTGCGCAGCCTGTTCGAAGCCGATGTCCGCGCCATTCATCTCGAAATTGGTTTTGGTGGCGGCGAGCACCTGCTGCATCGGGCGACGGCGGCTCCTGAGACCGGTTTTGTCGGCGTCGAGCCTTTCGTCAACGGCATGGCCAAGATGATGATGGCGGTCAGGGAACGGCCGCTTGCCAATCTTCGGGTCTATGACGACGACGCCACGCGCCTGCTCGACTGGCTCCCGCAAGCCTCGCTCGACGGCATCGACCTTCTCTATCCCGATCCCTGGCCGAAGAAGAAACACTGGAAGCGCCGCTTCGTCAGTCCGGTCAATCTCGACCGTTTCGCGCGCGTGCTGAAGTCAGGCGGAACATTCCGCTTTGCGTCCGATATCGATAGCTATGTGAACTGGACGCTGCTGCACTGCCGGGCACATGAAGCGTTTGCGTGGCAGGCTGAAGAGGCAGCCGACTGGCAGCGGCCCTATAAGGGTTGGCCGGGTACACGCTACGAGGCGAAGGCCGTTCGCGAAGGCCGGCGGCCAGCCTACCTCACCTTCGTCCGAAGATAGTCCTATTCAAAGCGCGCCTAGCGCACTTTGCCGTCGACGAGGACCAGAGATGTCCTCGTCCCTGCGTCGCCGGACTTAGACTTAGAAGCGGCCGATCTTGTTGAAGGCGGCCGGATCCATGCCGAGATTGCGCAGATCGCGTGCGCGCGGCTTGCGGCCGGCTTCGACGGCGTGCGAAGCGGCGACGGCGCTGCCGAAGACGGTGAAGAAATCGCCGATGGCCGAGAAAACCTTGCGGTTGGTCATGATTATGCCCTTTCGCCTGCTGCAATGCGTGATTGATTTTGTGCAACGCAACATAGATAGGCGCGTACTGCCTGATATCACAGGGACGTTGGCGCATGGCCGCCATGCGCCCTGTGCAACGCTGCCGCCCCCGACAGTTTCGCCCACCCTGCATGCGGACGATTCATCTGCTTACCGACACGGACTGCATGCGGGCTTGAAACGACGGCTGCGATCGTCTATATCAGGCTCAAATTCTTGGTCGGTATGGCGAAGAGTGGGTCCACCCGGTCCCGCTCTTTTTTGTTACCTTCCGGCCGCCGACGAAGCGACAGGAATAGAATGACGGCAACGGTACCCGACAGCGACGACCGCATCATCCGCGAAAGCGGCATCGATGCGCGCATCGCGCTGATCGTGCAGCCGGTTCTGCGTGCCATTGGCTTCCGCCTTGTCAGGGTGCATCTGACGGGCCAGAACGGGCTGACGCTGCAGATCATGGCCGAACGCGAGGACGGCACCATGACCGTCGAGGATTGCGAAGAGGTCAGCCGGGCGGTGTCGCCGGCGCTCGATGTCGATGATCCGATCGAAAAGGCGTATCATCTCGAAGTGTCGTCGCCGGGAATCGACCGGCCGCTGGTCCGCAAGTCGGATTTCGCGACCTGGACGGGCCATCTGGTGAAGATGGAAACCTCGGTCCTCGTCGCCGACCGCAAGCGCTTCAAAGGCAAGATCGCCGAGAGCGACGCGGACGGCGTGCTGATCGAGCGCGACAAGGCGGCCTATGGCGAACAGCCGACGGTGCGTGTGCCCTACGATTCGATTGCCGAAGCACGGCTGATCCTGACCGACGACCTTATCCGCGACGCACTGTCGAAGGACAACAGGGCGCGCAAGGAAGCCAAGAAGCGCCGCGGCGAGCCCGAAGACGCGCCAGAGAGCGTAGAAGCGGGCGTAGAAGATGAAACCGAACAGGAAATGTGATTGGGCTGCCGGGCGCAAAGGCTCGGCAACAAGCTCGGGAGAAAAAAGATGGTTGTAAGCGCAAACAGGCTTGAACTGCTGCAGATCGCCGATGCGGTCGCGCGTGAGAAGTCGATCGACAAGTCGATCGTCATCGCCGCCATGGCCGATGCGATCCAGAAGGCGGCGCGCTCGCGCTATGGCCAGGAAACCAACATCCGTGCCGACATCAATCCGAATACCGGCGAGATGAAGCTGCAGCGGCTGATGGAAGTGGTGGAGAAGGTCGACGACTATGCGACGCAGATCGCCATATCCTCGGCGCGTGAGCGCAATCCCGACGCCCAGCTCGGCGACTTCATTGCCGAACAGCTGCCGCCGATGGATTTCGGCCGCATCGCCGCGCAGTCGGCCAAGCAGGTCATCGTGCAGAAGGTGCGCGAGGCCGAGCGTGACCGCCAGTACGACGAGTACAAGGACCGTATCGGCGAGATCGTCAACGGTACTGTCAAACGCGTCGAATACGGCAACGTCATCGTCGATCTCGGCCGCGGTGAGGCGATAATCCGTCGCGACGAGCTGATCCCGCGCGAAAATTACAAATATGGCGATCGCGTCCGCGCCTATGTCTATGACGTGCGCCGCGAGCAGCGCGGTCCGCAGATATTCCTGTCGCGCACCCATCCGCAGTTCATGGCGAAGCTGTTCACCATGGAAGTGCCGGAAATCTACGACGGCATTATCGAGATCAAGTCGGTCGCCCGCGATCCGGGTTCGCGCGCCAAGATCGCCGTCATCTCGCGTGACAGTTCCATCGATCCGGTCGGCGCCTGTGTCGGCATGCGCGGCAGCCGCGTTCAGGCGGTGGTCGGCGAATTGCAGGGCGAGAAGATCGACATCATTCCGTGGTCGCCTTCGGCCGCTTCCTTCATCGTCAACGCGCTGCAGCCGGCGGAAGTCGCCAAGGTCGTGCTCGACGAGGACGCCGAACGCATCGAGGTCGTGGTGCCGGACGACCAGCTGTCGCTGGCCATCGGCCGCCGCGGCCAGAACGTCCGGCTCGCCTCGCAGCTCACCGGCTGGGATATCGACATCCTGACCGAGCAGGAAGAGAGCGAGCGACGCCAGAAGGAGTTCGTCGAACGCTCGGCTCTGTTCATGGATGCGCTCAACGTCGACGAGATGGTCGGCCAGGTGCTCGCCTCCGAAGGCTTCACCAGCGTCGAGGAAGTCGCCTATGTCGATGCCGACGAGATCGCGTCGATCGATGGCTTCGACGAGGACACCGCCTCGGAAATCCAGGCTCGCGCCCGCGAATATCTGGAGAAGATCGAAGCCGAGCATGACGAGAAGCGTAAGGCGCTCGGCGTCAAGGACGAGTTGCGTGAGATTCCAGGCGTGACCACCGCCATGATGGTGACGCTCGGCGAGGATGGCGTGAAGACGATCGAGGATTTCGCCGGCTATGCAGCCGATGATCTGACCGGCTGGAAGGAACGCAAGGACGGCGAGACGAAGGTATTCCCGGGCGTGCTCGCCAATCACGGCGTGTCGCGGGCCGATGCTGAACAGATGGTTCTGGCTGCTCGCCTCAAGGCCGGCTGGATCACCGAAGACGAGCTTGCAGCCGAAGACGTGCCGGCTGACGAAGCCGTTGGTGCGTGAGGTGAAACCGCATCGCACACAAGCCGCCCTTGGACGAGATGAACGATCGCACTTGCATCGTCACGCGCAGACAGGCCGAACCGGATGAACTGATCCGTTTCGTCGTCGGCCCGGATTCGGCCGTCGTTCCGGATATCAAGAAAAACCTGCCCGGACGCGGTTGCTGGGTGACTGCCGACCGCCTACATATCGACAAGGCGGCAGCGAAAAACCTGTTCGCTCGCGCCTTCAAGGCGCAGGTGACCGTGCCGACCGATCTCGGCGACATGGTCGACGGGCTGCTTTCCAGATACGCTCTGGGCATGCTCGGTCTTGCCCGCAAGGCAGGCGCGATCGCGCTCGGCGCCACCAAGGTCGAGAGCGCGGTGCGTGGCGGGCTGGCGCTTTTCGTGTTGCATGCGACCGAGGCGTCAGATGACGGCGTCCGCAAGATCAGCCAGGCGCGACGGGCAACCGTCCACCTCGGTGGCCCCGCCATCCTTGCCTACAAACTTTTCTCCGAGGCCGAGTTGAGCTTGGCATTGGGGGGTACAAATGTGATACATGCTGCCGTTCTCGCGGGAGACGCGGGCAGGGCGGTCCAGAAGCGCATGGTTGCGCTCGACCGGTATCGGGGCGGTTCCCCGGACGATCTGGCAATGCTTGCGGCCGTTGCTGACGAAGATGATGCCGCAGAGGATATGGAATGAGCGATACGAAATCGGGCGACGACAAGACGTTGAGTGTTACGCCGAAGAAGACTTTGACGCTGAAGCGCCCCGGTACGGAACAGGGCACCGTGCGCCAGAGCTTCTCGCATGGCCGCACCAAGGCGGTCGTGGTCGAGACCAAGAAGCGCAAGTTCTCGCTGCCCGGTGACAAGCCGGAGCCGGCTGCTGCCCCTGTGTCCGTCTTCACCCCGAAGCCACCGGTCGCGGCAGCGCCGGTTGTGCAGGAAGCGCCCAAGGCGCCGCCGCCTCCGCCGCCGGTCGAACGTGGCGGCATGGTGCTGAACCAATTGTCGCGCGATGAAATGGAGGCGCGCCGCCGGGCTCTTGAGGGTTCGAAGGTGCGCGACGTCGAGGATCGCCAGCGCGCCATCGACGAGGCCAAGCGCCGCGCCGAGGATGAAGAGCGCCGCCGTCGCGAGCGCGAGGAATCCGCGCGCCGCCAAGCCGAGGAAGAAGCCCGGCTGCAGGCCGAGGCCGAGTCCCGCCGGCGTGCCGAGGAAGAGGCGCGCCGCCGCGCGCCGCTGACTGCCGAACTGGCGACAGTCGACGACGAGGACATCAAGCCGAAGCGGACCGGCGCCGGCGCCCCGGTGCGCCGTCCGGTCACGCCGGAAGTGGCGCGTCCGGCCAAGCCGACCAAGGGCGAGGAAGATCGCCGCCGCGGCAAGCTGACGCTGAATGCCGCACTTTCCGATGAGGATGCGCGTGCGCGTTCGCTGTCGTCGATGCGTCGGCGCCAGGAGAAATTCAAGCGCGCGCTGCATAACGAACCGCGCGAGAAAGTCATGCGCGAAGTGATACTTCCCGAAACCATCACCATCCAGGAACTGGCGCAGCGCATGTCCGAGCGCGCCGTCGATGTGGTCAAGTTCTTCATGAAACAGGGCCAGATCCTGAAGCCGGGCGACGTCATCGACGCCGACACGGCCGAACTGGTCGCTACCGAATTCGGCCACACGGTTCGCCGCGTCGCCGAGTCCGACATCGAGGAAGGCCTCTTCAACATCGCCGATCGTCCCGAGGATCTCGAGCCGCGTCCGCCGGTGGTGACCATCATGGGCCATGTCGATCACGGCAAGACGTCGCTGCTCGATGCCATCCGCAATGCCAATGTTGTGTCCGGCGAGGCCGGCGGCATCACCCAGCATATCGGCGCCTATCAGGTCGAGAAGAACGGTAACAAGATCACCTTCATCGATACGCCCGGCCACGCCGCCTTCACGGCAATGCGCGCCCGTGGCGCTCAGGCGACCGACATCGCCATCCTGGTAGTGGCGGCCGACGACAGCGTGATGCCGCAGACGATCGAATCGATCAGCCATGCCAAGGCGGCCGGCGTTCCGATCATTGTGGCGATCAACAAGATCGACAAGCATGACGCCGACCCGCAGAAGGTGCGCTCGGAACTACTGCGCCACGAAGTCTTCGTCGAATCGATGGGCGGCGAGGTGCTGGACGTCGAAGTGTCGGCGACCAAGGGCACCAATCTCGACAAGCTGCTCGAAGCGATCCTGCTGCAGGCCGAAATCCTCGACCTGAAGGCCAATCCGGACCGCACCGCCGAGGGCGTCGTCATCGAAGCTCAGCTCGACAAGGGCCGCGGCCCCGTCGCCACGGTGCTGGTCCAGACCGGCACGCTGATGCCTGGCGACATCCTCGTTGCCGGTAACGAATGGGGCCGGGTGCGCGCGCTGGTCAACGACCGTGGCGGGCAGATCAAGGAAGCGCCGCCGGCGATGCCCGTGGAAGTGCTCGGTCTGCAGGGAACCCCGCAGGCCGGCGACCGCTTCGCCGTCGTCAACAACGAGGCCCGCGCCCGCGAGATCACCGAATATCGCCAGCGTCTGGCGCGTGAGAAGGCGGTGGCCAAGCATGCCGGCCAGCGTGGTTCGCTCGAACAGATGATGTCGCAACTGCAGACGAGCGGGCTGAAGGAATTCCCGCTGGTCATCAAGGGCGACGTGCAGGGCTCGATCGAGGCGATCAGCGCAGCGCTGGACAAGCTCGGCACCGACGAGGTGCGTGCGCGCATCGTTCATGCGGGCGCCGGCGGCATCACCGAAAGCGATGTCTCGCTGGCGGAAACCTCGGGCGCCGCAATCATCGGCTTCAACGTTCGCGCCAATGTGCAGGCGCGTGCGGCGGCTGCGGCCGCAGGCATCGAGATCCGCTATTACTCGATCATCTACAACCTCGTGGATGACGTGAAGGCGGCGCTGTCCGGCCTGCTGTCGCCGGAGCGTCGCGAGACCTTCATCGGCAATGCCGAGATCCTCGAGATCTTCGACATCACCAAGGTCGGCAAGATCGCCGGCTGCCGTGTCACCGAAGGCAAGGTCGAGCGCGGTGCGGGCGTTCGCCTGATCCGCGACAACGTCGTCATCCACGAAGGCACGCTGAAGACGCTGAAGCGCTTCAAGGACGAAGTTGCGGAGGTTCCGGGTGGCCAGGAATGCGGCATGGCCTTCCAGAACTACGAAGACATGCGCGTCGGCGACGTCATCGAGTGCTTCCGCGTCGAGATGGTGACCAGGACGCTCTGAGCTGAGTTCGAGCAACTTGAGTTCGAGCATTTACAGACCGGGCGGTGGTCGAAAGGCTGCCGCCTAAACCATGATCCCGAAAAGTGGTATCCGGTTTTCGGAGAAGATCATGGTCAACAAAAAATAGAGCCTGATCCATTCCGATTTCTATCGGGATGGATCAGGCTTTAAAGCATATGAGACATGCGGCGCGGTCCCATCCCGTGCCTCACGATTTCAGGATAGAGAAAAATGCCCCGTTCAACCACGTCAGGTCCATCCCAGCGCATGCTTCGCGTCGGCGAGCAGGTGCGGCATGCGCTGTCGGAAACCTTGCAACGTGGCGAGATCCTCGATCCGCTGATCGAGAATTCGGTGGTTTCGGTCTCGGAGGTGCGCATGTCGCCCGATCTGAAGATCGCCACCGCTTTCGTCTCGCCGCTTGGCGCCAGTGATGCCGATGCGGTGGTCGAGGCGCTCAACAAGCATGCGAAATTCGTGCGCGGCCGCGTTTCCGGCGCGCTCCGGCAGATGAAGTACATGCCGGAATTCCGCTTCCGGCTCGACACCAGCTACGACAATTTCCAGAAGATCAACGAATTGTTGCACTCGCCCGAAGTGGCGCGCGATCTCGGCCCAGACGCCCAGATCGGCGACCAGAACAAAGACAACGACAAGGACGAAAAATAGTGGCGCGTCGCGGCAAGAAGAAGGGTCGGCCGATCTCCGGCTGGCTGGTGCTGGACAAACCCGTCGGCATGGGTTCGACCGAAGCCGTCTCCAAGATCAAATGGCTGTTCCAGGCGGAAAAGGCCGGCCATGCCGGCACGCTCGACCCGCTCGCTTCCGGCATGCTGCCGATCGCGCTCGGCGAAGCGACCAAGACCGTCCCCTATGTCCAGGATGGCGCCAAGGTCTACCGCTTCACGGTTGCCTGGGGTGAGGAGCGTTCGACCGATGACCTCGAAGGGCCGGTGACGAAAAGCTCCGACCAGCGTCCGGCTGAAGCCGATGTGCTTTTGCTGATGCCGAAATACACCGGCGTCATCATGCAGACGCCGCCGCAATTTTCGGCCATCAAGATCGCCGGCGAGCGCGCCTATGATCTTGCCCGCGACGGCGCGACGGTCGACATTCCGGCGCGGGAAGTCGAGATCGGCCGCCTCGACCTGATCGAGCACAGTGCTGACAGCACCATTTTCGAGGTCGAATGCGGCAAGGGCACCTATGTCCGCTCGCTGGCCCGCGACATGGGCCGCGATCTCGGCTGTTTCGGTCACATCGCCGAACTGCGCCGGATCGAGGTCGAGCCGTTCACGCAGGAAGACTTCGTCACCATCGCCGAGCTGGAAGCCGCCCGCTTCGGCGAACAGCCCGATGAGGGTTCGGATTCAGCGGACACGGTGCCGGTCGACTTCGACGCCATCGACGCGTTTCTGGTCGACACGTCAGCCGCGCTCGACTGCCTGCCGCAGATCGCGATCAGCGACGACGCGGCAACAAAAATCCGCCTCGGCAACCCGGTCATTATCCGTGGCCGCGACGCGCCGGTGGAAGCCGAGGAAGCCTGCGCCACGGCGCGCGGCAAGCTGGTCGCCATCGGCGCCATCGAGCAAGGCATGTTCAAGCCGAAGCGGGTCTTTGCCGGCTGAGCCCCCTCGTCTAATCTCGATCAGAGGTACATTCGAGGGGCACATGGCAAAGGCCGAGACGATCAGGAAGCGGGCGCCGGTGACAGCACGGCGGCCGCCGATCGGCGCATCACCAGGCACACTGATCGCCGACCCTGCGGCGCGGCGCAGCGAACTGCGACTGACACTGATGTCGCCCGACAAATTCGAGACAATCGAAGATGCCAGCATCAACGACCTGAATGCTCATTGCAACGCATGGCCGGTCATCTGGCTCGATTGCACTGGTCTCGCCAACATCCCGCTGATCGAGGAGATCGGCCGGATTTTCAGCCTGCATCCGCTGGCGCTGGAAGACGTCGTCAACACCGGCCAGCGGCCGAAGGTGGACTTCTTCGAGGACCATGCCTTCGTCGTCGTCAGGATGATCGACGACGTCACCGCGCATCGCTACGAGCAGATCGCGGTCTTCTTCGGCAGGAACTTCGTCGTCACCTTCCAGGAGCGCGAAGGCGATCCGTTCGATCCCGTGCGCAAGCGCATCGAAAGCTCGATGCCCAACCGGCTGCGCTCACGCGGCGCCGACTATCTCGCCTATGCGCTGATCGACGCCATCGTCGACAGTTATTTCCCGCCGATCGAGTCCGCCGGCGATTTGGTCGACAGCATCGAGGACCAGATGCTGCGCGCGGCGGACAAGCACCAGATGCGGCGGCTTCACGAGTTGCGGCGCGACGCCAATGTGCTGAAGGGGGTGCTTTGGCCGATGCGCGACGCGCTGGCGACGCTGATCCGCAACGACGTGCCCTACGTCAAGCCCGAGACCAAGATCTTCCTGAACGACACGCTCGATCACTCGCTTCGGCTCATCGAACTGGTCGAAACCCAGCGCGACATGCTGACCGGTCTGATCGAGATGCATCTGTCGCTGAGTCAGGCACGCACCAGCGACGTCATCAGCTATCTGACGATCGTCTCGGTGATCTTCATCCCGCTCACCTTTCTCGCTGGCGTGTGGGGCATGAACTTCGACCCCGAAGCCTCGCCATGGAACATGCCGGAGCTGAAGGCCCAATACGGCTATCCGGCAGCGCTGGTGTTCATGGCCGTTGTCGCGCTCGGGCTTGTCGCCTTCTTCAGATGGAAGAAGTGGCTTTAGCCGAGGCGAAATCTTCGTTTGTGCAGCAAAAAGCCGGCTTGTGAATTGGGCTGGTGTTTTTGCCTGAATTGCCCTATATGCGCCGCAGCATCGTGCAATGCCACGTTGCTTGTACCGGCCCCTGCTGGACGACATCCCGGCCGAGGGCGTCCCGTTTCCTCAAACAGATAAGGAAAAACACGATGTCGATTACTGCCGAGCGCAAGAAGGAATTGATGGGTGAATTCGCAACCGCCAAGGGCGATACCGGGTCTCCGGAAGTCCAGGTGGCCATCCTTTCCGAGCGCATCAAGAACCTGACCGACCATTTCAAGGACCACAAGAAGGATAACCATTCCCGCCGTGGTCTGCTCGCTCTCGTCTCCCAGCGCCGCAGCCTGCTTGATTATCTCAAGCGCAAGGACGACGCGCGCTATCAGACGCTGATCGAGAAGCTCGGTCTGCGCCGTTGACGAATTGACCGGCGGGTTCTTTCGAGAGCCCGCCGGTCGCGCATTGGAGCAGTCCATTGCTCCAATGAAGGAAGTAGAGCGCCGCGCTTCGATTTGGACGCGCACATGGGACGCTCTGAAACTTTGAATTTGCGCAAGGCATTTCCGAGAGCCGCGGTTCTCGGGTCGTGCGCAAGGCCAGTCGGATCGATTGGCCAGACCCGGTTTCGAGATAGCACAGGGCCATTCGAAACCGCCCATGGACGGTCATGGGGCAGGATTGCAGGACGCTCGCGCGGCACCCGCGCCGGATTTACCCGAGCTTCCCGTTGTCTTGCCCGTGGCTGCCCGAGAACGAAGCCAAGGGAAAGGGGCATTCGCGCACGGTGAAATGGCGCGGCCCTTTCCGCATATGAAGGACAAGACATGTTCAATCACCACAAAGTGGAAATCGAATGGGGCGGCCGTCCGCTCATCCTCGAAACCGGCAAGATTGCGCGCCAGGCTGACGGCGCGGTGCTCGCCACCTACGGCGAAACCAAGGTTCTCGCCACCGTCGTTTCGATGAAGGAACCAAAACCCGGCCTCGACTTCTTCCCGCTGACCGTCAACTACCAGGAAAAGACCTATGCCGCCGGCAAGATCCCGGGCGGCTATTTCAAGCGCGAAGGCCGTCCGAGCGAAAAGGAAACGCTGGTTTCCCGTCTCATCGACCGGCCGATCCGCCCACTCTTCGCTGACGGTTACAAGAACGACACGCAGATCGTTGTCACCGTGGTCCAGCATGATCTCGAAAACGACCCGGACATCCTGTCGATCGTCGCCACCTCGGCGGCTTTGACGCTGTCCGGCGTCCCTTTCATGGGTCCGATCGGCGGCGCCCGCGTCGGCTACATCAACGGCGAATATGTGCTCAATCCGCATGTCGACGAGATGCAGGAATCCAAGCTTGACCTGATCGTCGCCGGCACCTCCGACGCCGTGCTGATGGTCGAGTCCGAAGCCAAGGAACTCGGCGAGGATCTGATGCTCGGCGCCGTCATGTTCGGCCATCGCGGCTTCCAGCCGGTGATCGACGCCATCATCAAGCTGGCAGAAGTCGCCGCCAAGGATCCGCGTGACTTCACCGCGCCGGATTATTCGGCGCTTGAAGCCGAGATGCTGAAGATCGTCGAAAGCGAGCTTCGCGATGCCTACAAGATCACCGACAAGCAGAAGCGCTATGCCGCCGTCGACGCCGTCAAGGCGAAGGTCAAGGCTGCGTTCGCACCCGCCGAAGGCGAAGAAGCCAAGTATACGTCCGAGCAGATTGGCACCGTGTTCAAGGAGCTCCAGGCCAAGGTCGTGCGCTGGAACATCCTCGACACCGGTTCGCGCATCGACGGCCGCGATCTGAAGACGGTTCGCAAGATCGTCTCCGAAGTCGGCGTCCTGCCGCGCACCCACGGCTCGGCGCTGTTCACCCGCGGCGAGACCCAGGCGCTGGTCGTCGCCACGCTCGGCACCGGCGAGGACGAGCAGTATGTCGATTCGCTGACCGGCATGTACAAGGAAAAGTTCCTCCTTCACTACAACTTCCCTCCCTATTCGGTCGGTGAAACCGGTCGCATGGGGTCGCCCGGCCGCCGCGAGATCGGCCACGGCAAGCTCGCCTGGCGCGCGATCCGCCCGATGCTGCCGACATCGGACCAGTTCCCCTACACGCTGCGCGTCGTTTCGGAGATCACCGAGTCCAACGGCTCGTCGTCGATGGCTACCGTCTGCGGCACCTCGCTGGCGCTGATGGATGCCGGTGTGCCGCTGGCCAAGCCGGTCGCCGGCATCGCCATGGGCCTGATCAAGGAAGGCGAGCGCTTCGCGGTGCTCTCCGACATCCTCGGCGACGAGGACCATCTCGGCGACATGGACTTCAAGGTTGCCGGCACCGCCAACGGCATTACCTCGCTGCAGATGGACATCAAGATCGAGGGCATCACCGAGGAGATCATGAAGATCGCGCTGGATCAGGCCAAGGACGGCCGCCAGCATATCCTCGGCGAAATGGGCCATGCGCTGTCCGGCGCGCGCTCCGAACTCGGCGAATTCGCGCCGCGCATCGAGGTCATGCACATCCCGACCGACAAGATCCGCGACGTGATCGGCTCGGGCGGCAAGGTCATCCGCGAGATCGTCGAAAAGACCGGCGCCAAGATCAACATCGAGGACGACGGCACGGTCAAGATCGCTTCGTCCAACGCCAAGGAGATCGAGGCGGCGAAGAAGTGGATCCACACCATCGTCGCCGAGCCGGAAGTCGGCGAAATCTACGAGGGCACGGTCGTCAAGACCGCCGACTTCGGCGCTTTCGTTAACTTCTTCGGTCCGCGTGACGGCCTCGTCCACATCTCGCAGCTCGCCAATGATCGCGTCGCCAAGACTTCGGACGTCGTCAAGGAAGGCGACAAGGTCTGGGTCAAGCTGATGGGCTTCGATGAGCGCGGCAAGGTCCGCCTGTCGATGAAGGTTGTCGACCAGGCCACCGGCAAGGAAATCGCCCGCGACAAGAAGGCCGACGGCGAAGAAGACGCCGCCTGAGCGATCTGACCGTACAATCGAAACGGGCGCGCCGACAGGTCGCGCCCGCTTTCATTTTCTGGTCAAGCCAGCTGCACTTCGAGATCGAAAAATGTCCGCCGAGCCGCTGAAGACACTGTTCCATCCGTTCGAGGCCGAGGCTGTTGCCTTGCCGCGTAAGGGCGAGCGTGTCCTCTTTCTGGGCGCTGAGCCGGGCTTCCGCCTGCCCGAAGGTTTTGATGCAGCACTGCATCTGGTGCAAGGCTTCCGGCCGCACTTTCGCGCGCTGCAGGCGGCCGGTTTCACCGTCACGCCGCGCCTGGAGGGCGAAGGTTTCGATGCGGCATTGGTGCTTGCCGGCCGCCATCGCGGGCAGAACGAATTGCGCATCGCCGAGGCGATTGAGCGTGTGCGGCCGGGCGGATCGATTGTCGTTGCCGGCGCCAAGGACGATGGCATTGCCAGCCTGCGCAAGCGCATCGACGAGCTTGTGCCGCTCGACGGCCATTTGCCGAAACATCACGGCATCGCCTTCTGGTTTCATCAACCTGCCGATGCCGCGGTCGCAGCGGCACTTCGCGCCGCCAATCCAGCCCTTCTGGTCGAGGATCGGTTCCGCACCGCACCAGGCATGTTTTCTTTCGACAAGATCGATGCAGGTTCGAGATTGCTGGTCGACAATCTGCCCGGCGACCTGCGTGGCAGCGTTGCCGATTTCTGCGCCGGCTGGGGCTATGTGGCGGCCGAGGTCGCCGCCCGCTCACCTGGCATATCGGCGCTCGATCTCTACGAGGCCGAGTTCGATGCGCTGGAGGCGGCGAAATTCAATATCGGCAACACAGCGGCGGAACCCGGTTTCTTCTGGATCGATCTTTTGAGCGAGCCGGTCGAGCGGCGCTATGACGCCGTCGCCTTGAACCCGCCCTTCCATCGCAGCCGGGCGGCCGAGCCCGAGATCGGCGCCGGCATGATCCGCGCCGCGGCAAAGGCGCTGAAGCCGGGCGGTCGGCTGTTCATGGTGGCGAACCGCCAGCTTCCCTACGAGCCGGTGCTGGCGGCCGCCTTCTCCAGCCATGCCGAGATCGCCCGCGACGGCATGTTCAAGATTTTCGCGGCGCGCCGCTGAAGGCTGGTTCACGGGGACCAATGCATGTCGCGCAAAAGTGCGCAGCGGTTTTGCGATAACGACATGCATAAACAAGAACTTAAAGCGCATGAATCCATTCAAACGCGACGCGCTTTAAGGCATCTTCTGCGGCCGAATTACTCTCGTCCGCTGTCGGTCCGCTTCAGCTCGTCGAGCGCCGGCATCGAGACGATGTGGTAGCCGGAATCGACATAGTGGATTTCGCCGGTGACGCCCGACGACAGGTCGGACAGCAGATAGAGCGCGGAACCACCGACTTCGTCGATGGTCACTGTGCGGCGCAGCGGCGAATTGCGCTGCTGGTAGGAAAACATGTGGCGTGCGTCGGAAATCCCGGCGCCGGCCAGTGTCCGCACCGGTCCGGCGGATATGCCGTTCACCCTGATGCCGCGCGGGCCGTAGTCGTTGGCGAGATAGCGGACGCTGGCTTCAAGCCCGGCCTTGGCGACGCCCATGACGTTGTAGTTCGGCATGACGCGGACCGAACCGGCATAGGTCAGTGTGATCATCGAGCCGCCGTCCTTCATCAGCGCGGCCGCATGACGGGCGACCTCGGTGAAGGAATAGCAGGAGATGACCATGGTGCGGACGAAATTGTCGCGGCTGGTGTCGGCGTAAAGGCCTTTCAGCTCGTTCTTGTCGGAAAAGCCGATGGCGTGGACGACGAAGTCCAGGCCGCCCCAGGCCTCGCCCAAGGTCTCGAAGGTAGCGGCAACCGATGCGCTGTCCTCGACGTCGCAAGGCACGACCAGCGAGGAGCCGAGCTTGTCGGCGAGCGGCTTGACCCGGCGCCCGAAGGCTTCGCCCTGATAGGTGAAGGCGAGTTCCGCCCCATGTTCGGACAGTTTCCGGGCGATGCCCCAGGCGATCGAATGGTCGTTGGCGACACCCATGACAAGCCCGCGCTTGCCCTTCATCAATCCGTCCATGGCGGCAGTCCTTATGCGGAATAGCGCTGGAAAATCAGCGTTGCGTTGGTGCCGCCGAAACCGAACGAGTTGGACAAGACGGTGTCGATCCTGGCATCGTCGATGCGCTCTCGCACGATCGGCATACCCTCGAATTCCGGATCGAGCTGCTCGATATGGGCGCTCTCGCCGATGAAGCCGCCTTGCATCATCAGGATCGAGTAGATCGATTCCTGCACGCCGGCCGCACCCAGCGAGTGGCCGGTCAGTGATTTCGTCGAGGTGATGAACGGCATGTTTTCGCCGAACACCTCGCGGATCGCGCCCATTTCCCTGGAATCGCCGACCGGCGTCGAGGTGCCGTGCGTGTTGATGTAGTCGACCGGCGAAGAGACGGTCGCCAGCGCCTGCCGCATGCAGCGCACCGCGCCTTCGCCCGAGGGCGCCACCATGTCGAAGCCGTCCGAGGTCGCGCCATAGCCGACGACCTCGGCGTAGATCTTGGCGCCGCGCGCCTTGGCGTGCTCGAGCTCTTCCAGGACCAGCACGCCGGCGCCGCCGGCAATGACGAAGCCGTCGCGATCGACGTCATAGGCGCGCGAGGCAGCCGATGCCCGGTCGTTGAACTTGGAGGACATGGCGCCCATCGCGTCGAACAGGTCCGACATCGTCCAGTCGAGATCCTCATGGCCGCCGGCGAAGATCATGTCCTGCTTGCCCCACTGGATCAGTTCGTAGCCATTGCCGATGCAATGCGCCGAGGTCGAGCAGGCCGAAGAGATCGAATAATTGACGCCGTGGATCTTGAACCAGGTGGCGAGCGTCGCCGAAGCGGTCGACGACATCGCCTTCGGCACCGCGAACGGGCCGATTCGCTTGGGGCTGCCGTTCTTGAGCGTGGTTTCAGCGGCTTCGACGATGGTTCTGGTCGATGGTCCGCCCGATCCCATGACGATACCTGTGCGCTCATTGGTGATGTCGCTCTCGCCAAGTCCAGCGTCCACGATAGCCTGGTCCATGGCGACATGGTTCCAGGCCGCACCTTGCGACAGGAAGCGCATGGCGCGGCGATCGATCAGCGCCGAGGGGTCGAGCGTCGGCGCTCCCCAGACCTGGCAGCGGAAGCCGTGTTCGGCGAAGGAATCGGAGAAGCTGATGCCGGATCTGGCATCATGCAGCGAGGCCTGCACCTCGTTGGCATTGTTGCCGATCGACGACACGATGCCGAGGCCTGTCACTACGACCCGTCTCATTCGCAACTCCTTCCAGCGCATGAACCCGAAACCTGCCGGACAAGGATGCGCAAATTAAGTTCTACAGCTTCCTTTGCGCCTCCCGCGGGCTCGCCGCGCTGCGCAGGCGCCGGTCAGGCGGCGGCCGATTGCTTGGACAGACCCACCTTGAGATCCGTTGCTGCGTATATGGGTTCGCCATCCGCCTTCAGCCAGCCGTCAGCGATACCCAGCACCAGCCGGCCGCGCATCACGCGCTTGAAATCCACGCCATATTCTACCTTCTTGACCGACGGCGTCACCATGCCTTTGAATTTCACTTCGCCGGTCGACAGCGCCATGCCCTTGCCCGGCTCGCCGAGCCAGCCGAGGTAGAATCCCGTCAATTGCCACATGGCGTCGAGGCCCAGGCATCCCGGCATGATCGGGTTGCCGATGAAGTGGCAGGCGAAAAACCACAGGTCCGGCTTGATGTCGAACTCGGCGCGGATGAAGCCCTTGTCGAAGGCGCCGCCAGTCTCGCTGATTTCGGTGATGCGGTCGAACATCAGCATCGGCGGATAGGGGAGCTGGGCGTTTCCAGGTCCGAACAGCTCGCCGCGGGCGCAGGCAAGCAGTTCCTCGTAATCGTAGCTGGATTTCGAAACCGCCATCAGTCTCCGTCCCCAATAATCATCCGGGCGGTAGCGCGCCCTTGTCGTTGGTTCCTAGCACAATCTATTTCCGGCCGGAAACCGGCGTTTGCGCTTAACCTGCCCGCCTGCCACGGTCAATGCGCGCTATTGATCGTATTCGGCCGACAGAATATATGTCGGGGGATGTCCAGGTTCGGTCAATGTTCGTTTTTTGCCGTTCTGGGCAGCTCTTGAGGCGAATCTTGAGCTTGGACGGATAGATGGATCTGGGCTGCCGGAAGGAAAATGTCGCTGTGGACAAGCGGGTTCGCGAAGCTGGCCTGAGGCCGACGCGTCAGCGCATTGCGCTGGCCGATCTGCTTTTTGCCAAAGGCGACCGCCATCTGTCGGCCGAGGAACTGCACGAGGAGGCGATCGCCGCCGGCGTGCCGGTATCGCTCGCCACCGTCTACAACGCCCTTCATCAATTCACCCAGGCGGGCCTTCTGCGCATCCTGGCCGTCGAGGGGTCGAAGACCTACTTCGACACCAACACCTCCGATCACCATCATTTCTACATTGAGGGCGAAAACAGGATTTTCGACATCGCCAGCGGTCCTGTCACGGTTTCCAACCTGCCGGAGCCACCGGAGGGGATGGAGATCGCCAATGTCGATATCGTCGTGAGGCTGCGTCCCAAACGCTGCGAGTGATCGGCTCGTCATAAGGCCGCGAGATACCGTTTCGCCGGTATCGGCCTCCGGACTCGATCGGCAAGAAGAGTCAGTCCTTGACGCGTTCGCCGGGATAGGCGCCCCAGACCAGCGACTGGGCGAGCCAGCCGGTGTGGCCATTGAAGGTCATTTCGCACCACTCGCCGTCACAGGACTTGATCGTGCCCATGGCGCCCGGCTCGACGATTGCGACGATGCCGGCATCCTTTTGCGGGTCGTCGAGAAGGTTGATTCGGGCATCCTTGCCGCGCTGCCAGGGTGCTACGATCGCCGTGCGGCGACCGGAAAGCAGCGACTGGTTGATCCAGCCTTCCGAGCCGTCGGCATCGCGCACCCGACGCCAGGTGTCGAATTCCTGAATGATCTCCATCGGCAGGCCGGGCTTCATATACATCCAGTCGACGGAATAGTTGACGCCTGGTCCGACGCGGGAGTTGACGCGGCCGGCTTTCAGGCTGACGAAGCGCGGCAGCGGCAGGCCGCTCGGCCCGAGCGTGACGCTCTGGGTCGGTGCTGCCGCATTCTGTGCCACCACATCCGGGGAATAAAGCAGAGCGCCGAGAAATGCTGCGCTGAGGGCCAGGCGGAGCGACGCGAAACCAGACACTTTCGTTCCCTTTCGGCGCCGGCTCATCGGCCTTGGCGCCCCCTTTTTCTTTGTCTTCGGCGGAACCTCTTGTTACATGGAGAACTGGCACCGCGACCGGCCTGCAGTTTCGCCTGTCTTGGTTAAAGAGGTCTCAACGAGGTCGGGTTCGAGGAAACAATGGTAGGCAGAAAAAGGCCCCTCGTCGTCATCACGCGCAAGCTGCCCGACCCGGTCGAGACCCGCATGCGTGAGCTGTTCGACGCCCGGCTGAATGTCGAAGACCGGCCGATGACGCAGCCGGAACTGGTCGCGGCGGTCAAGGAAGCCGACGTGCTGGTGCCGACCATAACCGATCAAATCGACGCGGCGCTGATCGCTCAGGCCGGCGACAACCTCAAGCTGATCGCCAATTTCGGCAACGGCGTCGACAAGATCGACGTGTCAGCAGCAGCGAAGAAGGGCATTACCGTCACCAACACGCCGAACGTGCTGACCGAAGATACCGCCGACATGACCATGGCGCTGATGCTGGCGGTGCCGCGGCGGCTGGCGGAAGGCGCCAATGTGCTGACCGGCGACAAGAAATGGGCCGGCTGGTCGCCGACCTGGATGCTCGGCCGGCGTATCTGGGGCAAACGCCTCGGCATTGTCGGCATGGGCCGCATCGGCACCGCCGTCGCCCGGCGGGCCAAGGCGTTTGGCCTGTCGATCCACTATCACAACCGCCATCGCGTGCTTGCCGCGGTCGAGGATGAGCTGGAGGCGACCTATTGGGAAAGCCTCGACCAGATGCTTGCCCGCATGGACATCATTTCGGTCAATTGTCCGTCGACGCCGGCGACCTTCCATCTGCTTTCGGCGCGGCGGCTGGCGCTTCTGCAACCGTCCGCTTACATCGTCAACACGGCGCGCGGCGACATTATCGACGAGGACTCTCTGGTCAAGCTGATCCAGGACGGCAAGATTGCCGGCGCCGGGCTCGACGTCTACGAGCATGAGCCGGCGCTGAACAGCAAATTGCTGAAGCTCGCCGCCAAGGGCAAGGTCGTGCTGTTGCCGCATATGGGGTCGGCGACGCTCGAAGGCCGGATCGACATGGGCGAGAAGGTGATCATCAACATCCGCGCCTTCTTCGATGGCCATCGGCCGCCGGATCGCGTACTGCCGCTGCGGACGTGACCGGCTGCCATCTTAAATTAGCGTATACTTACAAAAGCACCTTGCGCATGGTGATCGAGGTCGGTCGGTCATAGCCACTGTGCGCCGTCCGTTTCGTTTCGCGAAAGCCAAGGCGGGCAAAGGCCGCGTGATTCCCGGTCAATTCGATCCGCGTCTGAAGCTCGATCGCAGGCTTGCCGCGGTCGCGGGCAAGGTCCTCGACAGCTTGCATCAGCCGCCTGGCAATGCCTTGTCCCTGAAAGTCCGGTTCGACCGCGAGCTTTCCGACATAGAAATCGTTGGCCCGCTCGAGGACAAAAACGCAGCCGACAATCCTGCCGTCGTTCAGCGCCGCAAAGCCCGTCTCCTGCCGGGCCTTGTCGCGGAGATTCTCGACCGTAAGCCGATGCGCTGACGATGGCGGATCGATGACGCCGTCCATGGCAGCGAAGGCGCGCATGATCAGCGCCAGCACCTCGTCCCAACGCTCGAAATCGGCCGGAAGCTGCGCGACGGAAACCAGGCTGCCCAAAATCTAGCTGCTCTTGTAGCGGATCGTGTCGAAGCGCGCGGCCAACGCATCGTAAAGCAGCAGCCGGCCGACCAGCGGCTCGCCGATGCCGGCGATCAGCTTGATCGCCTCCATGGCCTGCAGCGTGCCGACGACGCCGGTCAGCACGCCGAGCACGCCGGCCACGGCGCAGGATGGCACCAAGCCGGCCGGCGGTGGTTCCGGGAAAAGATCGCGATAACTCGGATTCGGCCTGCCGTCGGTGCCGGTCTCGAACGGTTTCAGCACGGTCACCGAGCCGTCGAAGCGGCCGACGGCGGCATGGACCAGCGGCCGCTTTTCCGCGGCGCAGGCGTCGGCCACCGCATAACGGGTTTCGAAATTGTCGGAGCCGTCGACGACGATGTCATAACCGGCGACTAGGGCAGGGGCGTTGTCCGCCGTCAGCCTGAGATTGTGTAGTTCCACGGCGACGTTGGGGTTGATGCTGGCGATCGCCGCCTTGGCACTGTCGGTCTTCGCCATGCCGACAGCGCCGGTGCCGTGGATCACCTGCCTTTGCAGGTTCGACAGCGAGACGCTGTCGTCGTCGACGATGCCGAGCGTGCCGACGCCGGCTGCGGCAAGATATTCAAGCACCGGCGCTCCCAGCCCGCCGGCGCCGACGACCAGGACCCGAGCCCGCTTCAGTCGCTGCTGGCCGGCGCCACCGATCTCGGGCAGCACGATGTGGCGGGCGTAGCGTTCGAGTTCTTCGTCGGTGAGCGCGGTGGTGATCATCGCCGGACCATATAGCGGGAGAAAAACCTTGTCAGGCGGTAATGCACGTTGCCAAAGCCTGCCATCGGCTTGGCCATCGGGGTGCGCAGCGGTTGAATGGTGAATAGTGAATAGTGAATAGTAAACAGTGAATAGTGAATAGTGAATAGTGAATAGTGAATAGTGAATAGTGAATAGTGAATAGTGAATAGTGAATAGTGAAT